>PSRF01000346.1 GCA_003175865.1 Blastocatellia bacterium | reverse complement strand
CCACTGACCTTTGGTTTTGGCCCGCAGTGGCAACCGGTTTACAACCAACGCCAGACGTTGATTCTTCGAAATGATCGCGCAATGCCACGCGCATGGTTGGTTTCGAAAGCGGAAGCGGTTGACGGCGAGGAAGCACTTCGTCGGATTCGCGGCGAGAGTGCACATCCGTTCGATCCTCAACAGACAGTTCTGTTGGAAATAGACGGGTCTGAACTTCCGTTGTTGTCGGGAACAAGCTCGTCAGATAACACTGCAAGCATCGTGCGCTACGGGCCCAACAGAATTGAGCTGGAGACCAACTCATCGACTGCGACGGTACTCGTATTGAGTGAAATCTTTTATCCGGGATGGCAAGCAACAGTCGATGGTCAGCCAACGCGCATTTTGCTCGCCGATTACTTACTGCGCGGAGTTTCACTTCCACCCGGAAGTCATAGTGTTGTGATGAAGTACGCGGCGCCAGCCGCAAGGACCGGTGCCATCATTTCATTTGTCACGTTTGGAATTTTAGGTTTGATAGTGTTTCATTCACGCCGCACTCGCAAAACTGAACGCAATTGAGTAGGCGGGCGACCGGGAGTCCGCAGCAGGCGCAGCAACAAACCTGAGAACTTGCTCACAGAGTCAGAACGAAAATGCTCCGTCGCCCAATTTTCGACCGGAGAACTTCCGCTAGATGACGATTGGTTACAAACTACGGCGCGATGATTTGTCCGCGCTCCTGTCAATACTGATCTTCTTCATCACTTTTTTCGCGAACTCAATTTTCGGCAATGGCTACCGCATGGCCGGTGACTCACTCTTTTACACTTATCCTTTAAGAGCTATGGCGTGGAAAATGATCCGGTCGGGACATTTGCCGCTGTGGACTCCCGGAATTCTTTCGGGTTATCCGCTGCTTTCAATGGCCCAGCTTGGATTAGGTTACCCGATTACGTGGTTTTATCTGGTTCTGCCGCCATACCTGGCAGAAAAGATCTACGTGCTTGCTCCTTTCCTGCTGGCACCAGTCTTTACTTACGCGTATTTGCGACAAGTCAATCGTTCGGCTCTCGCGTCACTGTTCAGCGCATTGACCTTTGGATACGGCGGGATGATGGCGAGTCCACTGTCAAACAATGGTTTGATTCCGAATACTTTCATGTGGCTCCCTCTTTTCTTGTTAGTAATCGAAAGATCCCGCAGATCGCCTCTGATTCCCTGCGTGATTGCAGCCACGTTCGTCTATTCACTTTCTGTTCTGAGTGGCTTCGCCCAGGCGTTCATCATTGTGGGACTAGTGGCTGCCGGGTACAGCTTATGGCTCGCGCTTGCTGTAGCGCCTGATCTAACCACTGAGAAGGTCTCGCGATGGCGACCTGTAATCATAACTGCAGGTGCCGGGGTGTTTAGTTTCGGAGTCGCCGCATTTCAGATCCTTGAAACAGCGCGGGTAGTACGACGAAGTGTGAGGCACACGCTTACATATCAATTATTCACTCAAGGATCGTTTGAGCCTGCTGAATTGTGGCGTTCGTTCACAACCCCGCTGTTTCACGTCATTGACACGCATGCGTCGGTTGTTCCGCTGGCGGCTGCGCTTGCTTGCATTGCAGTTGCGACTCATGTCGTTCGACGAACACAACAACGAGACCCGCGTGTGTTTTTTTGGTTCTTGGTCGCTGTCGTCGCGATCGTATTAATGATGGGCCAGTTCACACCCATCTCTTGGGCTCTTTACAAGCTACCTATCATCAATCTCTTTCGCGTTCCGTCGCGTCACACAACGGAGTGGACGTTTGCCGCCGCCGTGCTTGCGGCATACGGTTGGGATGCACTCGGCCCACTGGCACTGCATCTCCGAAACTCCAAGCCACGCTCAAACTTGATCACAATCTGGTCGGCTACGCTTTTGATCGTTGTTGCATTACTGATTGGTCACACCTGGTGGACAAGAGCACAAACATTTCAACCACAGATGCGCGACGGGGCTGACCCACAGACAATCTACAACTTGTGGAAACTCGGAATGTCGATAGTGCTTGCGCTGACCATGTGGCGCGCAAGTCTGATTATCAACCAGCGGTGGCGCGAGAGTTTGTTGATCCTGGCGATATTGATTACCTGTTTTGTTGAACCGTCGCTATTACTGAAACGCTGGTGGGAAAATTTCGGGCGACCCGTTAGCGCTGCACAACAACCCACGGAAATGACGCGTTACCTTCAACAGTTTCATGCAAACGAAAATCGCATCTATACCCGTGTTGACTTAATGAGCGAGCAGGAAGGAGCTCCGCCGCGGTTCGATGCTCCAAATCTTTCCGCTATGTGGGGACTTCAAGACGTAGCCGGTTATGAACCATTAATACTCGAGCGATACAGTCAGGCGTTGGGCGGCGCATATCTCGATGGGGTGCATACGGTCGACAGAGGAACCCCTGACGCGTCGCTGTTCACTTCACAATCTCACGTACTCGATCTGCTTAACACCAAACACACGGTCTCGTATCGTGGACTAGCCACCTCGCTCGGCGGTTCTAGTGGACCACCGACCCCACACTCTGAATACTGGCAACCTGTCTTCGAGTTAAATCAGGCAGTGGTCATGCGCAACAGTCGCGCATTGCCGCGCGTGTGGTTGGTTGGTGAAGCCAAATCGGTGCGAGGCGAGGTTGCGTTGAGTTTGATCCGCGGTGAAAGTAAAGGCGTCGATTTTGATCCGGCGCGAACAGTGCTACTCGAAACCAATCAAAGCGAAATTCCTTCGCTGCCGGCTGGTGCACTACCGACAGACTGCGTCGCTCGAGTCGCCGCTTATCAACCCACGTTGGTTATCATTGAAACGAAGTGCAGCTCTGCCGCGGTACTTGTTGTCAGCGAAATGTTTTTTCCAGGTTGGGTAGCGTCGATGGACGGGAATTCAGCCAACATTCAAGTCGCCGATTACTTGCTGCGCGGGGTGTTCGTGACACCCGGGGAGCACAAGATCGAGATGCGCTATACTGCCCCGGCATTTCGCAACGGAGCACTCATTTCAATCAGCGCTCTAATTCTGCTTAGCGCATTACTCATCATACATCGACGAAGGCGACTGCACTGACCCGCATGCATCTGACGTCGTTGAAACTTCGTGTGGCACAACTGCCTGCCTGGACACGCGAGGTATCAATTTTCATTGCTTTCCTATTCCTCACTGCGTTGATGACTTGGCCGTGGGTCGTGAATCTGCGAAATGCGGTTTCAGATACGGGTGACCCATACATGATCAGCTGGACACTCTGGTGGGACTATCATCAAACGTTTCACGACCCGTTGAATCTCTTTCAAGCGAATATCTTTTACCCGCTGCGTTACACACTTGCATTCAGCGAACACGATTATGGTATTGCGGTCCTGTTCTTTCCACTGTTCGCGATTGGTCTTCGTCCATTAACAGTCCATAGCATTGCGACGTTTACGGGTTTTGCATTTTGTGGTTATGGATCCTTTCGCCTGACGCGGACACTCACAAACTCCAGCGGCGCTGCCTGGATAGCCGGCGTGGTCTTTGCCTTTATTCCCTATCGCTTCCAACTACTATCCCATCTTCACTATCTCTTTGCCGGTTGGATTCCATTACTGGTTGAAGCCCTCGCAATGTTCATTCATGTGCGAAGCTGGAAACGAGCTACATGGGTGGGCGTCGCTTTTCTAATGAATGGATTAACGTGTATTACGTGGTTGCTGCTGACTTTGCTGCCACTCACGTTGTCCGTTCTGCTCCTGGTTGTTCGTCACTGGCGTGAGGCAAACAATCGTCAATTGTTCAGAGTCGTACCAATTCTCTTCGTTGCCGCGTTACTTCTCGTTCCGTTCCTGTGGCCATATTACAAAGTCACCCAGCTATACCACTTTAGTTGGCCTGTCACTGAACTAGCGAGGTATTCAGCGGGATGGTCGGATTGGTTTTCCTGCTATCCGAGAACGAAGATTTGGCAAAGCTTCGGAGCGTCACTACCAGGAACCACAGACCGACTCTTCCCGGGTCTTCTTCCACTACTTCTGTCATTACCCGCATTGCTCTGGGTGAATAATTCAATAAAAAGCACTGATTCCTCGAAAGAAGAGCAGGCAAGAGGAGGCCGTCTGCTTTTTGTGCTTGACGCACTCACGGTTCTCGCCGGTGTCATTGCACTTCTCAGCGTCGGTTATCGATCTTCAGGAATACACTTTCTTGCTGGTCCAACAGATGATCGCGCTCTCGTTGTGTTGCTCTTGTTGATTGTAGCGCGTTGGTCCATCTCCTATCCTCAGATTTTCTCGCGCTCAAGCAATCGAAATCTGATCGACTCTATTCGCTCGATGAGACGTTGCGAGGGTTTCTGGATTGGAATCATCTGGACATTTATTGGTTTCTTGAGTTCACTTGGAATAAGTTTCTTCGGTAATCGAGTGATGTACGAGTTGTTTTCACCAATGCGCAGTTTGCGCATCCCGGCTCGCTCGGCGATGGTGTGCTACGTCGGGCTTGCCGTACTGGCTGGTGTCGGTGGCACTCACCTGTCACATGCAATCCATCGGTATCAACCAAAGGTTACGTGCTGGATGATCTACGCGGTGATCGTTGCCGGTCTTCTATTCGAATTACATGCAAGCCCACTCGCCCTCGAACATGGTGCGGTCGACATTGATGGCGTTTCTCAGAGACTCAAAACATTGAATCTTCGTGGTGGTGTCGTCGAATTGCCGGGCGGCTCATTTGATGGATTCCCTCTGCATCTCGCGATGTTACGTGCCGCAGATCATGAAAAGCCACTGATAAACGGTGCATCCAGTTTCTATTCGCCTATCTCGACGAGGATTGATCAACTCGTTTACGAACCACCAGTGAAACCGGAACTCATGGATCTGCTCGAGGAGGTTCCAACTTCATATGTGGTGGTTCGCTGGGGGTTCATCAATCCGGAACGCAAGAAAGATTTTTCAGATTTCTTGAGTACTAACGCCGCGGCCGGAAGACTGAGGCTCGTCGGCACGTATGACTCGAATGTTGACTTATATCTAGTGACGAAAACTGAGGGAAACCAATAGTGCAACACCACTTCGTCATTCTCACTAAGTTTTAAGCCAAGGTCCGAGCTCACATCAAATAGTGTTTTTCGAGCCCGGCATTTCGCCATCTACGAAATCTCAAACGAAAGGTCCTATCAACCCTAATACTTAAGCACTGATGCTCAAATCCCGTTGGAAACACTGGTGGCCACATCGACGTGGTGACGTCTTTGCACTCGCTTCCATCGTTTTCTTTTTCGTCGCCTTCTTTCCCCAGGTTTTGTTTGGCGACAGATTCATCATCACGGGTGATGCTTACTTTCATTCGCATCCCTTGCGGACGGTTGCGTGGAACATGATCCGCTCAGGTGAATTACCTCAGTGGACGCCGTACGTCCTGGCTGGCTATCCGTTACTGTCGATGTCGCAGGTTGCGATCGGGTACCCATTCACATGGGGTTACCTCTTTCTGCCGGGCTTGTGGGCTGAACAGGTCTACGTTCTCGCACCGTATTTGCTCTCACCCATTTTCACGTACGCATACGTGCGCGAAATTGGTCGGAGCAGGCTTGCCGCACTCCTCGCTGGCTTAGCCTTCGGATTTGGTGGAATGATGTGCGGGTTCATCTCAAACAGCGGGATTCTCACTAATAGCCTGTTGTGGACGCCACTCGTCCTGCTCTTCATTGATCGCGTACAAAGACGATCGATCGCACACTGCCTGCCGAGGGCCACCCTTGCGTACGCTTTAGCCGTTCTTGCCGGGCATCCTCAGAGTTACGTTTACGCAGGCGTACTAATTGCCGCCTACGGATTTTATCTGTCAATTTGTCCCGCGACCCGATTGAACGAAGATGCGATGCTGTCATGGCGACGTTGGCGTCCATTGATTGTTGCCTTGGCCTCCATGGTCCTGGCCGCCGGCATTGCGGCTTTCCAATTATTTGAGTCGCTGCGCGTGGCCCATCGCAGCATTCGCAGCGAAATTACTTACCAAAGATTCAGTGAGGGATCCTTCTCTTTTAAAGAAGCGCTCCTATCGATAGGCGCTCCGCTTTATCACTACGTTGATACTAGTACGTTTTTGGCACCTATTGCTTTGCTGTTCGCTGTCGCGTGTCTTGTCTTGTATTCGCGTCGCGACCGTTCGGATTCACGTAGCTTGTTCTGGATCATCACCGCGCTGGTTTCGTTCGTGCTTTTGCTTGGTTCGAACACTCCGCTTAGCCGAGTGGCATACCTGATACCAGTACTGAAACAGTTTCGCGTTCCATCACGTCACACTTTTGAATGGACACTCGCCGTTAGCATTTTGGCCGCATATGGCTGGGATCGGACCAGAAGCCTGGTTAGAGGGTCAAAGAAGCTACAGACACGGAACATCTTAGCTGCGGTCGCTTTGGCAGTGCTCGCCATCGGGATCGGTTTCTTTTGGTGGCGCCTCGCAAGCGCGCCAGCGCAGCCTCATCCGACAATCTTCACAAATCTTCATGAGGGCGCTTACTGGCTCTGGAAACTCGGATTCACGATTGTAATTGTCTTCTTGGTAGTGTGGTGTTTCATTAAACTGCCTTCGTCACGGGCTCAAAGCGCACTGCTCGGTACTGCGATCTTGATTGCTTGTTTCGTCGAGCCAGCAGTATCGATCTGGTGCTGGTGGGGCGGGCGGCTAAGTTTGCACTCCGCACGTTTACAGATGGTGTCGCCAACAACTCGACTGCTCCAACAGTTTCCCGCGGTTCAGAATCGTGTTTACACACGCACTGAATTATTCGCCGAGGAATTCGGAGCTCAACCACGGCTTGAGTCCCCAAACCTTCACGCACTCCATGGCCTCCACAACATAGCAGGCATGGAGCCGTTAATTCTTGAACGTTTTAGCCGTGCGCTTGGAAATATTGGACCAGACTCCGTTACGCCGCTCCCTGGCTTTCCGGATAATGACGACATTTTTAGTGCTCGATCTCATGTACTTGATCTTCTCAACACCACGCATGTCGTGTCATTTGTCAATCTGAGACCATTTCTAGATCAGTTGATCTACAGAGATCGAGTAGGAATCTCGTCGAAAGATCTTGGCGTGGTCGTTGGACCAGGACAAAGCGTGAAGCTGACTGGTTCAGGTCATGCCGTAAATGGATTGGCCATTGTAAGTTCACTTGCCAACTCAGTTGGGATCGCTCAAGGAACTCCTGTAGCTCGCGTTTATGTCACGATGAACGACAGTAAAGTTGAACAGTACTCACTTCGGGCTGGCATTGATACTGCCGAATGGGCCCACGATCGGCCGGATGTAAAGACCGTCATTCAGCATCAGAACGCTGCTGTTTACGAGAGTCGACCAGGCGACGAGGCAAACTCGTTTGCTGCCAATCGCTACTACACTCGCGTAGCTTTGGCAGATCAGCAGTCAATCGCGCAGGTGGAGATTGAAAATATCTCTCAAGGAGCATCGCTGGCTCTCTGGCACCTCACGCTTTACGATTCGACAGCCGGTTACTCTTGTCCGATTATCAAATTCAATCGTTCAGAGTTCTGGCAAACGATCTATTCCCAAGAGTCGGTTGAAGTTCTGCAGAACACTCGTGCGCAGCCTCGTGCATGGTTAGTCGCCGA
>PSRF01000224.1 GCA_003175865.1 Blastocatellia bacterium | reverse complement strand
AGGACTTCGATGAAAATGGGCCGCTGGTTGGAATCATCAACGACGCGATGGTTCGCCAGTACTTCCCCAATCAGGATCCACTCGGCAAACGAGTGCGTTGGGCACACGATTCTGAAATTCACTGGATCACGATTGTTGGCGTTGCCGGTGACGTAAAGCATTTAGGTTTGGATTTACCGGAACTGCCCGCGCTCTATTCGCCATACCCGCAAACTTCTCGATGGAAGCGATGGATGACGGTTGTGGCTCGAACGCAATCTGATCCACAGGCGATGGCCCAGGATATCAAGCGTCAGGTTTGGAAGGTAGACTCGCAGCTTCCTTTAACTAAAGTCGACACCATGCAGCAAGTTGCCGCCTCGTCGTTTGCTGCACGACGATTCAACATGCTCTTGCTAACAATGTTCGCAGCACTTGCCCTTGTTCTTGCTTCAATCGGTATTTACGGCGTGATGTCTTACACAGTGACTCAACGCACGCCGGAAATTGGAATCCGCATGGCGCTCGGCGCGAACGCTATTGATGTGTTGCGGCTCGTGCTCCGGAACGGAATCGCGCTGGTTGGTGTTGGCGTGATTCTCGGCCTAGCCGGAGCTTATGCGTTAACGCGTTTGATGGCGACTCTGTTGTTTGGCGTCACCCCAACTGATCGGCTGACACTCGGAGCTGTGTCGGCAATATTGATCTTAGTTGCGCTACTTGCTTGTTACATCCCTGCTCGACGCGCAACCAAGGTTGATCCGTTGGTCGCGTTAAGAAATGAGTGAAAGGATTGCTGATTGCTGATTTTCGATTGCCGATTGGAATGGTGACGATCGGATCATGCACTCAGCAATCAACAATCGGCAATCGTGAGGATAATCATGGACCGTCTAACGAAAGACATTAGCTTCGCAATTCGCAGCCTGTTGAAGCGACCCGGATTTACTGTCATTGCAGTAATCACCCTCGCATTGGGCATTGGCTTCAACACCGCAATCTTCACTGTGATCAATGCCGTGCTACTTCGCCCTCTGCCGTACAAGGATCCCTCACAGCTAATCTCTTTCCGGTCGAACCAGTCTGCACCTGACCTTGCTGACGTCGAAGCACAAACCAAGACATTCAGCAGGCTCGGCGGAATTGTCGCCCAACCTTTGGATTACACCGGAGGTGCTGAGCCGATTCAAATCAAGATTGGCCAGGTTACTGGTGGTTTCTTTGAGACGATGGGCGTGATTCCGGAACGCGGAAGGTTCATCACAGCAGAAGATGACGTAGTTGGTGGCCCATATGTGGTCGTCCTGAGTCATGAGTTGTGGGCGCGACAGTTTGGAAGCGACCAACAGATTGTAGGCAAATCCATTCCTCTCAGTGGCAATGGGTACACAGTCATCGGTGTCATGCCGGCGGGCTTTACTTCGCCGTCTGTGATCACAGAAGCGTGGACACCAGTTCACGTGTCCAACCCTGTCGCTGCGAACTTTCGTGGAGTTCACTTTCTGAGAACCTATGGTCGTCTAGCGACGGGAACAAGCATCGAACAAGCCCTCGCTGAGATGCGCGTGATCGACAAGAACCTCGCTGCTCAGTATCCGGACAATAACAAAAACCGCAACACAGTTTTGCTCGCTTTGTATGAACACGTTGTTGGTGAATCGCGACGCTCACTCCTGATTCTCTTTGCCGCAGTCACTCTTGTTCTGCTGATTGCTTGTGCCAACTTTGCCAATCTTTTGTTGGCGCGGACCGCAGAACGCGAACGTGAATTTGTGATTCGTTCGGCGTTAGGAGCGCGACGATGGCTGCTGATTCGGCAACTTCTCATCGAGAGCGTGTTGCTTTCACTTGCCGGCGGAGCTGTTGCTGTCTTGTTTGCGATCTGGGGAACGCGCCTGTTAGTCGCGCTGAAACCGCAGGATCTGCCCCGACTTGATGAGATTAGTGTGGATGGCCGAGTTCTCGGGTTCGCATTTCTCGTTTCATTGCTAACAGGGATTGTCTTCGGCCTGCTACCAGCGTGGAGTGCTTCGCGTAACCGTGTCAACGAAGCTCTGAAAGAGGGAGGTCG
Source organism: Blastocatellia bacterium (assembly GCA_003175865.1). Lineage (GTDB taxonomy): Bacteria > Acidobacteriota > Blastocatellia > Pyrinomonadales > Pyrinomonadaceae > PSRF01. The sequence goes on along the minus strand of PSRF01000224.1, from coordinate 13,380 downwards.
CAGTTCAACAGCTGGCGTTGCTCGTCAGCGAATTCGAAGCACATTTGTGGTTGTGGAACTTGCGATTGCGCTCGTGTTGCTGGTTGGCGCCGGCCTGCTTGTCAAGACTTTCTGGCTGTTGCGGTCAGTTGAGCCAGGCTTCAATCCCGATCATCTCCTGACAATGCGTGTCGAGTTGCCCGAAGCACGCTACAAGGAACTAAATCCACAAACTCGGTTTCGCCAACAAGTGCTCGACTCCATTAACTCACTGCCCGTCACTCAGGCCGCAATGGTTAGCGAGCTGCCGCTCAGTGGTGATTGGCTCGATCACGATTTCTTAATTGATGGCTGGCCACCTGTTGCTGCCGGTGACGAACCGAGTCTGCAAACACGTAGCGTGATGGGTGATTACTTCCACGTCATGCAGATTCCGCTTCGTGCGGGAAGAGATTTCGGTCCGCAGGACTTCGATGAAAAAGCGCCATTGGTTGGAATCATTAACGACGCGATGGTCCGACAGTACTTCCCGAACCAGGATCCGCTTGGCAAACGCGTGCGATGGGCACGCAACCCACAGATCGAATGGATCACAATCATTGGAGTTGTTGGTGACGTCAAACATTTCGGCCTCGATTTGCCCGAACTACCGGCGCTTTATTCACCGTATACACAGGCTGCTCCATGGAAGCGTTGGATGACGATCGTTGCTCGCACGCAATCCGATCCGCAAACCATGGCCCAGGATGTGAAGCGACAAATATGGAAGATCGACGCGCAGCTACCATTAACGAGAGTCGATTCGATGCAGGACGTCGCCGCGAGCTCGTTTGCCGCGCGACGTTTCAACATGCTCCTGCTGACGATATTCGCAGCGCTGGCATTGGTCCTCGCTTCAATTGGTATCTACGGCGTGATGTCTTACAGCGTCACTCAACGCACGCAGGAAATTGGAATTCGTATGGCGCTGGGTGCACGCGCAACAGATGTGTTGCGACTCGTTATTCGTAACGGTCTTGCGCTTGTGAGTATTGGCGTGGCCCTGGGGCTTGCCGGAGCTTATGCGCTTACACGTCTGATGGCGACTTTATTGTTTGGTGTTACACCAACTGATCGACTGACGCTGGCCGCGGTTTCAGCGATTTTGATCTTCGTTGCATTGTTGGCTTGCTACATCCCGGCGAGGCGAGCAACGAAAGTCGACCCGTTGGTGGCGCTCAGGTACGAATGAAGCGAATTGCTGATTGTTGATTGCTGATTGGAGTGGTGATGCGAATTGAGTGATCGGTAATCAGAATCAAATCAGCAATCGACAATCAGCAGTTGGAAATTGGCAATCGGTAAGCGGAAATCAAGATCATGGACAACTTACTTCAAGACATTCGCTACGGCATCCGCATGCTACTCAAGTCGCCGAGCGTCAGCATCGTCGCCACCATCGCACTCGCTCTCGGCATTGGTGCAAACACGGCCATCTTCAGTGTTGTGAACGCAGTTCTTCTTAAACCACTTCCGTTTCCAAACCCGGAATCGTTGATGTCGGTATTCGAGACTGACCAGCAACGGGGCTACTTCAATGGCACTTATTCCTATCCCAACTACTTTGATCTGCGCGATCAGAACAAAGTCTTCGAGCATGTAGCTGCTTACTACAACAGCGACTATGTCCTGACGGGAAATGCCGAGCCTGCGCGCCTACGAGGAGCTGTCGTCAGTGCAAATATGTTTACGTTGCTTGGCGTTCACCCGGTGCTCGGTAGGAATTTTGTTGCCGACGACGATAAGCCATCCTCCAGTGGACGCGTTGTGATCATGAGCGCCTTTTTATTTGAGAAGCGCTTTGGCTCCAATGCTTCGATTTTGAATCAGTCCATCACGCTTGACGGCAAGAGCTTCACAGTTATTGGCGTCATGCCGCAGTCGTTCCAATTCCCAATTCAAAACGATCCGGTGGAGTTATGGACCACGACAGCTGGCGATGCTTCCGGAACAAGTCCAATCACCGCACAACGCGGCGCGCATTTCCTTGGCGTGCTTGCCCGCCTGAAACCGGGTGTCACTCGAGAACAGGCGCAGGCTGAGGTCAACACGATTGCTGCCCGTCTCGAACAGCAGTATCCGGATACAAACACGCACAAAGGTATTCGCATTGAGTCATCATTGCGCGCACTCGTCGGTGACATTCGTCCTGCATTGCTAATCATGCTCGGCGCAGTTGCGTGTGTGCTCCTGATCGCGTGTGCAAATGTTGCAAACCTCTTGTTGGCGCGAGCGATGACACGGCACAAAGAGATGGCAATCAGAGCTGCACTCGGTGCCAGTCGCTTGCGGGTTGTTCGTCAGTTGTTGACTGAAAGTGTTTTGCTTTCGCTGTTGGGAGGAGCCATCGGTTTATTGTTGGCCGTGTGGTGGTCTGACTTGCTTGTGAAACTCGGCAAAGACGACATACCCCGCGCTGTTCAAGTCGGCCTCGATTGGCGTGTGCTTGGATTCACTCTCGGCGTTTCGGTTCTCACCGGATTCATTTTTGGTTTGGTGCCTGCATTCCATTCTTCGAATACTGCGCTAACTGAGTCGCTGAAAGAAGGAGGACGTGGATCAAGTGACTTAGGAAGGCGCAATCGCGTCCGGGGCGTTTTGGTTGTAGCTGAAATGTCGATTGCGGTCATCCTTCTTGTCGGTGCCGGCCTATTAATTAAGAGCCTCTGGCGGTTGCAGCGAGTCGATACGGGACTGCAGCCAGCCAATGTTCTCACGTTCAACGTCGCTCTTCCCGATACCCGTTACCCAGGTGAAAAGCAGAGTCAGTTTTTCAAAGACCTTGAGCAACGACTCAGGGGGTTGCCCGGTGCGCAGTCAGTAAGTTCGGTCTTCCCGCTGCCGCTGAGTGGAGATCGCTTCAGTCTGAGTTTCGAGATCGATGGAAGGCCAGTAGCGAAAAAGGACCAGCCTTCTGCTGATTTCTTCACCACCGATGTCGGCTACTTCAAGACAATGGGTATTCCCATCCTCAAAGGGCGCGACTTTGATGAACACGACCAACATCACTCCACACCTGTGATCATAGTCACCGAAGAACTTGCTCGTCTTCATTTCCCGAATGAAGACCCGATTGGAAAACGAATCAAGCCGGGAATTTCCACGTTCGATGATGAGAAGTCGACAATGCGCGAGATCGTTGGCGTGGTAGGAAACGTACGAAACAGGAATTTGAATACCGAACCACGGCCTACATATTACGTTCCACAAACACAAGTGCCGTTCTCGCAGATGGTCGTGGTAATTAAAACTACAACAGATCCACACACTCTAATTCAATCGGTCAATACCGAGGTCGCGTCGCTCGATAAAGACCTGCCGGTGTTTGGCGTAAAGACGATGGATGAGTATCTGGCAGCCTCTGTGACTACCCCTCGCTTCAATACAACTCTGCTTTCAATCTTTGCGGGAGTTGCACTGATTCTAACTATTGTCGGGTTGTACGGAGTCATGAGTTATTCAGTGGCCCAACGGACGAATGAGATCGGCATTCGTCTTGCGCTCGGTGCACAATCGCGTGACGTGCTGAAGATGATCGTGAAACAAGGATTACGCATTGTCCTGGTGGGCGTGGTCATCGGGCTAGTCGGTGCCTTTGCACTGACTGGTTTGATTGCCAGTTTGTTGTTTGGGGTAACGACCAAGGATCCGATGACATTTGTCGCAGTGGCTGTGTTGCTCATGGTAGTCGCACTCGTAGCGTGTTATCTACCCGCGCGTCGCGCAACAAGAGTGGATCCGATGGAGGCGTTGAGATGTGAATGAAGTGGATTGCTGATTGTCGATTGCTGATTGCTGATTGTTCAGAGTCCAAGCTTCAGCTTGCCTCTTTGACAACCAAACAATCAGCAATCAGCAATCGGCAATCAGAAATCAATAATTATGAACACACTTCTTGCTGACATTCGGTTTGGGGCGCGGATGTTATTGAAGAATCCGCTGGTCACGTTTGTTGCTTTACTTGCACTGTCGCTTGGCATTGGAGCAAACACTGCAATCTTCAGCGTGGTCCACGCCGTCATGCTAGGCGCACTTCCATATCCCGAACCCGATCGTCTTGCTGTCGTCTGGGAACGCCGACCAACGAACGACCAGAATGTCATTAACCTGGGTAACTTCACCGACTGGAAGAAGCAGAACACGGTGTTCACAGACATGGCGGCGTTCTTCGACTTCCGAAGCAATCTCATCGGCGATGGTCCACCGGAGGAAGTCCCATCACAGATAGCAACGCCGAATTTTTTCTCCGTGTTGGGTGTCAATGCGATTCGCGGACGTACGTTCACTCCTGATGATGGAAAACAAGGCCAACCGCATGTTGTAGTGATCAGTTACGGATTTTGGCAAAGACGTTTCGCCGGTGACGATGGAATCGTCGGGCGAAAAGTCCATCTCAACGAAGAAGAAACAACGGTTGTTGGTGTCATGCCAGAAGGGTTTACCTGGCATGTGAGTAAAGGTTCGCGCACCAAGAAACCGGCAGAACTTTGGTTCCCATGGCAAATATCGGAGGAATTGACGCAACGACACGGTCGCTTTGCAATGTCAGTTGCGCGACTGAGGCCGGGGGTCACGATGGACCAGGCGAAGAATGAAATGGTCACAATCGGCCAACGTTTACAGCAACAGTATCCAGAGTTCAATACGAACTGGAGTGTAAACGTCGTGCCGTTTCGTATCCAGAGCAGTGGTGAATTGCGCAAACCACTCGTAGTGCTACTTGCTGCCGTCGCGTTTGTTCTGCTAATCGCATGCGCGAATCTGGCAAATTTGTTTCTTGCACGTGCCTCCGCTCGCAGACGCGAAATTGCAGTGCGGATCGGTTTAGGTGCAAGCCGCGGACGGATTGTCAGGCAGTTTCTCACTGAGAGTGTGATGCTTTCGGTGGTCGGTGGTGTTCTTGGATTGCTGCTCGCCTGGTGGGGGACACGAGCACTTATCGCGATTGGTCCAACTTCTCTCGTGAGTTTGCGTGGTGTTGGCGTCAACATCCCGGTCCTCTTGTTCACATTAAGTGTGGCTTTGTTGACCGGAATAATTTTCGGTGTGCTCCCTGCGCTCGAAGCTGCGCATGTGAATCTCAACGACTCACTGAAAGAAGGCGGCAGGAACATCGGAGGGAGCCTCAGGAGTCAACGACTGCGTGGTTTGTTTGTTGTTACTGAAGTCGCATTCGCCCTCGTCTTGCTGGTAGGTGCTGGCTTGCTGTTACGCAGCTTCAATCGTCTGCAATCCGTCGACCCCGGCTTCAATCCAAATCGTTTGTTAACGATGCGAATCGCGCTGCCGCCGCAGAAGTACGATTCTGATCAGAAACGCGTTGATTTCTTCCGAAGATTGATCAGCGAAGTGCAGGCACTGCCAAATGTTGAATCAGTGGGCGCGGTGGATTCGCTTCCGTTTACGACCCAGCATTCTGGAACGAAGGTTGACATTGTTGGCGAACCTAAGCGCGCTCCCGGACAGGAACTCACTACCGGTGTTTGTGTTACCGATGAGAACTATTTCCAGACCATGCAGATTCCGTTGACACAAGGTCGATTGTTTACATCTCAGGAAGCAACCGAAATGCGTCATGTTGTGATCGTGAACGAGCAATTCGTTCGCGAGAACCTTTCGAACCAGAGCCCACTCGGCAAACGTGTCGTCATTTTTATGAAAGACGATAATCAGCCGTCGGAAATTATTGGCGTGGTCAGAAACAACAAGCACATGGGTCTCGATGTGAAAGACGAACCAATGGCTTTCTGGCCCCACCCAGAGTTGGTCTGGAACGAGATGACGATTGCAATTCGGAGTCGGACAAAAGAGGCGTCGCAATTGACTCCATCGGTGCGCGACGTGATTTCACGACTCGATCCACAACAGCCTGTCAGCGACATTGCAACCATGGAAAACCTGATGTCTGCTTCGGTGGCGAAGTCCAGATTTAATGCAACGTTACTCGTCGTGTTTGCAGGCGTTGCACTGCTGATGGCAGCCGTCGGTATCTATGGCGTGATGTCGTATACCGTTGCTCAACGAATACATGAGATCGGAATTCGCGTTGCGCTCGGTGCACAGAGAGGCGACGTGCTCCGAATGGTTTTGGTCCACGGCATGGTACTGGGACTGATTGGAATTGCTGTCGGTCTCGCAGCGTCGTTCGGAGTGACGAGGCTACTGACATCGCTACTGTTTGAAGTTGAAGCGACTGACAAAGCGACGTTTGCATTTGTTTCAGGCGGATTGTTGTTGGTTACGTTGCTGGCGTGCTTCATTCCCGCGCGTCGAGCGACAAAGATCGATCCGTTGATGGCCTTACGGTACGAATGAAGGGTCTTAGGTCTTTGGTTCTGTGGAAGTAGGCCGTTGTCTTTCTTTGAAACACAATTACGGGCGGCTTTCTTTGACAAAGACCAGGGACCAAAACGAAATCAGCAATCAGCAATCAGCAATCAGCAATTTACGGAGTCATTAGTGCAGCACATTATCCGAGACATTCACTACGCGACTCGTGGCCTGCTCAGGCAGCCTGCCTTTACGGCCCTCGCCGTTCTGACGCTGGCTCTGGGCATCGGTGCGAACACCGCTATCTTCAGTGTCGTCAACACTGTCTTGTTGAAACCTCTCGACGCTCGCGACCCCCACCGCTTGATGACATTCTGGCACTCAGCGCCGCAAAAGGGACTCTCGCACGTCGACCTCAACGACGCGATGTTTGCTTATTACCGGGAACGAACTCACACGTTTGAGAATCTAGCAGCCTTCGAAGATGGTGAGGTTGCCCTCACGGGCAACGGTGAACCCGAAGTCGTCCCAGCTGCAGCAGTAACCTTCAATTATTTCAGTGTACTGGGAAGAGAACCGGTGCTTGGCCGCGCGTTTTCAGCCGAAGAGGACACGCCCGGCAAAAACAACGTCTCGATACTCAGTTATGGTTTGTGGCAGCGTCGATTCGCTGGCAATCGCAACATCATTGGTCAATCAATCAACATCGATAACTCGCCTAGTGTGGTTGTAGGCGTGATGCCGGCTGGCTTTGATTTTCCTGATCCTGCTGAACGTGAAAGTGATCATATTCAGGTATGGGTACCAAAAGGCTTGAACCCACAAGACACTGATTCATGGAACTTGTCGGCGGTCGGTCGGTTGAAAACGGGCATGTCGCCTGATGATGCGCAAAAAGAGATCACCTCACTGTACGAGACCTTCGCGAAAGAATATGACGCGCGTTTGGGTAACGGTGCGCTTGGTCCTGGCACAACGACAGTCTTGATGCCGTTGCAGCAACACATTGTAGGGAATGTCCGTAAACCACTGTTGCTCTTGCTGGGCTCGATTGCCTTGGTACTTCTAATCGCGTGTGCCAATCTCACGAACCTTCTGTTGGCCCGAGCAGCATCGCGCACAAGAGAGTTGGCTATCAGGCAGTGTTTGGGAGCGAGTGCCAGACGAATCTTTCAACAATCGCTTACCGAGAGTCTACTTCTGTCTTCTGTTGGTGCTGTTCTGGGTCTCCTGGTTGCCGTATGGACCATTGCAGGTCTGAAGAGACTTGCGTCATCTCAAATTCCCCATATCGAATCGGTACGAATCGACTCTACTGTCTTGTTCTTTACCATCGGCGTGATGTTGGTCGCTGGAGTCTTTTGCGGTTTGGCGCCAGCGATTGCTGGAGCTCGCCTGAATTTACGGGAGGCAATACAGAAAGCCCGCGATTCAGCTTTGGGTTCGAACCGGAGACTGACGAATGCATTTGTAGTGACGCAGTTGGGCCTTTCGCTGGTGCTGTTAGTTGGCGCGGCGTTGTTGCTGCAGAGCTTTCGCAATCTGCTAGCTGTAAATCCCGGTTTCCGCGCTGAGAACGTATTGATGGCGCGTTTAAGTCTGCCCGAGCAAAGGTACGCTAACGACAAACAAGTTGAGGCTTTCTACGATGAGTTAAGACGAAACATTCAGGGTCTGCCCGGTGTAAAGACCGCAGAATTATGTCAGGTAGTTCCTTTCAGCGGAGATGGTCAGGGCGGACCGTTCACAGTCGAAGGTCATGAAAACGAGAGGCCCAAGGTCGCATGGTTGCGCAGTTCGACGCCAGGATATTTCAACGCGATGGGCATGCCAGTCTTGAAAGGCCGCACGTTTGATGCTTCGGATACTGAAAACTCACCGCACGTAGCGATCGTTGATGAAAAGCTCGTGCGAATGTACTGGCAGCAAACGGATCCACTAGGTAAACGCATTCGCATTGGAAGTGAGCCATGGTTAACGATTGTCGGTGTGGTTCCCAATGTAAAGAACCGCAGACTCGATGAAGACGCGTGGCCTTACATCTATCGACCGTACGCTCAGTGGGTGCGTCGCGAAACAATGTTGGTAGTGAAGACCTCCACCGATCCGTCCACTCTCATCTCGAGCATTAGACAACAAGTCACAAAGGTAGATCCCGAGCTGCCGATCTCTGGTGTTAGTACGATCGAACAGGCTGAAGCTCGCTCACTGGCAACAACTAAGCTAGTTAACTTCCTACTGACAGGGTTCGCTATTGTCGCACTGTTCTTAGCATTGATCGGTATCTACGGTTTGGTGTCTTTAAACGTAAACAATCGAAGACGAGAATTCGGGATACGTTTGGCGTTGGGTGCACAAACTTCGAACGTTTTAAGAATTGTTCTGAGACAGGGAACTCAATTGGCATTCTGCGGAGTCACATTGGGTTTGTTAGCGTCCTTTTTACTCACGCGATTTTTAAAGGGTCTGCTCTTCGAGGTTGGCACTACAGATCCGTTGACGTTTCTGGTACTCGCTGCCTGTCTGGTCGTAGTCGCGCTGCTGGCGTGTTGGATTCCGGCACGTCGTGCCACGAAAGTTGATCCCGTAGTTGCATTACGAAATGAATAAATCTGATTTGTTCTTTGTACTAAGTTGATAGCTGAAATATGAATGATGCCACGGCCTTGTGCCGTGGTAAGTCACGTTCGTCGCTAATTGGAAAGGCCGTTTCCTTTCCGTTGCGCGCGGAATTGCGCGAAGTGAAAAGAAGGGCATCTCACAAACAGCGAGCATAAAACTCCACGACGCAAGGCCGTGGTAATTGAAAACAAAACACCAGCAATGAACGATCTACTCAAAGACATTCGCTACGGCATTCGCATTCTTCTAAAGAACCCCGCCGTGAGTTTTGTCGCCGTCATGACACTCGCGTTGGGCATTGGCGTCAACACCGCAATTTTTAGCGGAGTGAATGCGTTCTTAATGAAACCTTTGCCTGTGCTCGAATCAGAGAGACTCATTCGACCTGCTGAAGTTACGGACGAACGCGGTCGAAGCGACGAGTTTTCCTATCCAGACTTTGTCGAGTATCGCCAACAACTCACGACCGTCGAAGGTATTTCTGCCGAAGACATGGCCCAGGCGGCACTCGATGCCGACGGAGTAAATGAAGTTGTCTGGGGTCAGGTTGTAAGTGGAAACTACTTTGATGTCCTGCGTGTCACACCAATCAAGGGCCGGACATTCGCTCCAGATGAAGACAAGGCAGTTGGCGCCAGCCCAGTCGTTGTTCTTAGCTGTAGCCTCTGGAAGCGTAGATTCGGAGCGGATGAACAGATCGTTGGCAAGAAAGTTCAACTCAACAGTCGCACCTACGACGTGATTGGTATCGCACCTGAATCGTTTAAGGGAACAAAGTTCGGCCTCGCGCTTGATTTCTGGGCTCCCATCTCGATGGCTGAGGACTTGGACCGCTCACCAAACCTTCTTCGGGATCGTGATAGTCACTGGATGAACGTCATTGGACGGCTGAAGCCTGGAGTAACCCGTGAACAAGTCCAGGCGGAAATGAGTGCAATCGCTACGCAACTCAATCAGACCTATCCAAACGAACGTGCGAAAACGACGCGAGCTGTGGTCCAAAGTGAACTGGAAGGTCGTTGGGATGAGGCAACTCCAGTCTTGAGAAGTGCCGGCGGTATCGCAATGGCCATCGTTGGCCTAATTCTTCTGATCGCGTGTGCCAACGTTGCAAACCTGCTGCTCGCTCGTGCCGCCGTGCGGCGGAAAGAGATCGGTATTCGCCTGGCACTTGGCGCCAGTCGGCTCCGCTTGATGCGACAGTTGTTAACGGAGAGTCTGATCTTGTCGTTTTTAGGTGGGGCCTTAGGTTTGGTACTGGCCCAGTGGGTAACTCGTTTGATGGAAACGTTTATTCCCGTTTTGCCCTACAACATCGTCGAAAATTTCTTTGCACTTGATTCGCGCGCTCTTGTGTTTACCGCTGTCGTCGCCATCGCAACCGCCTTTGTTTTTGGTCTAGCTCCGGCGTGGCATTCCTCGAATCCTGAAGTCTTACCGATTCTTAAAGCCGAATCGAACAGCTTGATGAGCAGGCGAGCCCGTCGATTGACGCTTCGAAGTGCTCTGGCGATCGCCCAGATATCACTGTCGTTGGTTGTGTTGGTTTGTGGTGGTTTGTTTGTCAAGAGTTTTCGTCAAGCACAAACGATGGACCCAGGATTCGATTCGAAGAACGAATTACTGGTTTCGTTGAATCCGCAATTGATTGGATACGACGACGCTCAAACTAAGACCTTCTACTCACAAATACTGCAACGTGCCTCGGCCATGCCGGGCGTCGAAGCGGCCGGACTCGCCCGCTTGATTCCTTTGAGTGACAGCTCAAATTCGAATGGTCCAATTTTGAAGGAAGGCGAAACACTCGCGAGAGGTAGCTCAGGTCGCAACATCATGACGAACGTGATTAGCCCCGGGTATTTTCGCGCGTTGCAAATTCCGATCGTACAGGGAAGGGACTTTGACGAGCGCGATCGACAAGGTGGGCAGCGCGTCGTGATCGTTAATCAGTACATGGCTGAAATGCTTTGGCCCGGCGAGGACGCTGTCGGCAAGCACATTTTCATTGGTGCTGAAAGTCGTGATCCACTCGAGGTCGTCGGTGTCGCGAAAACTGGTAAGTACAGAGCGTTGGCCGAAGATCCAAAACCGTTTTTCTACTATCCATTGGACCAGCGAAGACCTTCCGGGATGACGCTCATTTTGCACACCAATGGTGATCCTCGCGGTTTAGTTGCCGCCATACGTAATCAAGTCCAGTCACTCGATCGGCGAATACCGCTGTACACGATTCGCACAATGCCCGAACACATGACATGGGCCCTATGGGCGCCAAACATGGCGGCCACTCTGTCGTTGGCATTTGGATTAGTAGCGATTCTTATGTGCTCGGTTGGGCTGTATAGCGTCATGGCCTACATCGTTTCGCAGCGAACCCGCGAGGTCGGAATTCGTATGGCATTGGGGGCAAATCGCCGAGATGTTCTGAAGCTCATCACAAACCAGGGCTTAAGGTTGGCGGCCTTCGGTCTGTTGGTTGGGTTGTTGTTGTCGCTCGCTTTAGCACGCCTCTTGTCGAATGTCTTGATCGGAATCAGCGGTTATGACGTCACCGCATTCGTGCTTGCATCGTGCTTGTTGATGTTTGTCACCGTTATCGCGAGTTACTTGCCCGCTCGTCGAGCGACAAGAGTTGATCCACTGGTGGCGTTGAGAGATTTCTAGTGATTGCTGATTTAGGGAACCGAGAGCGGTAGCGACCGGATGCTAAACATAACTAGCAGTAAAACAAAGGCATTATTGCATCCGGTTGCTACCACTCGCGGTTCCCTAAATCGACAATCAACAATCGGCAAATCAAAGCAATGGGCAAATCGAAGAAGGAAGTAAGGCAATGGAAACTCTTCTCAAAGACATCCGATACGCGTTTCGCGGTTTGATAAAGCGGCCGGTGTTTGTCGCTGTCGCTGTGATTAGTCTTGCGCTAGGCATCGGAGCGAACACGGCGATATTCAGTCTGGTTAATACAGTCTTGTTAAGACCGCTTCCAGTGAATAGACCAAGTGAGATCGTGTCCGTTTCCGCGCGCGGCAAAAACGACTCGATGATGGCTTTCTCTTACCCGAACTTCATCGACTTCCGAGATCAGAATCAAGCCTTAAGCGGTCTGCTCGTCTACAGGTTTGCGCCGTTAAACATGAGCCGTTCAGGAAACAACGAGCGAATTTGGAGTTATGAAGTTTCTGGCAATTACTTTGACGTACTTGGGGTTAACGCAATCAAAGGGCGCACGTTCTTGCCTGAAGAGGATCGCACAAAGCTCGCGAGCCCTGTGATCGTTGTTAGTTATGACTGTTGGCAAAAACGTTTTGGAGGTGATCCCGATCTCGTTGGTAAAGATGTATTGCTAAACAACCATCAGTTCAAAGTGATAGGGATCGCTCCCGAAGGTTTCAAAGGAACTGAAAGAATCTATTCACCTGAGATCTGGGTGCCAGCTTCCATGATGGGATGGGTCGAGCCTGGCAGCACATGGATAGACGATCGGAGCTCGGGCAATTTATTCGCCGTTGGACGACTCAAACCCGGCATTACCCCACGACAAGCCGAAGCTTCCCTGAATCTGTTGGCACTCCGGTTAGCTAAACAGTATCCAGACATCAACGAAGGACTATCTATCAAAGTAATTCCAACTGGCTTTGTTATTCCTGAACTGCGGAGTGCCGTCGTCAGTTTTACGTGGGTCCTCATGGCCTCGGTCGCACTCGTGCTCCTCGTAACCTGCACAAACCTCGCCGGATTGTTGCTCGCACGCGCAACAGATCGAAATCGTGAAATCGGAATACGTTTGGCCTTGGGAGCGAACAGAGTTCGACTCATTCGTCAACTACTGACAGAGAGCGTGATGCTGTCGTTATTAGGTGGCGCCCTCGGGCTGTTGCTCGCTATTTGGATAGTAAAGGCACTCATCGCATTCAAGCCCCCAATTGATTTCCCACTCGCAATGGATGTCGACCTTGACTGGAGAGTGCTCGGCTTTTCGGTTGTAATCTCATTGATCACCGGCACCATCTTCGGCCTAACGCCAGCACTGCAAGCGACGCGTCCGACATTGTTGAACTCGATCAAAGACAATGCTCCACAAGCAGGCGCCAGCCGTACTCGATTGAGAAGTGGTCTAGTCGTCGCTCAGCTCGCCTTGTCGCTCGTTGTTCTAATCGCCGCGGGACTGGTTGTTCGTACTTTGCAACGATTGCAGACAATGAACCCCGGATTCAACACTCAGAACGCGCTGATGATGTCTTTCGACTTAGGACTCCAGGGATATGACGAGTCTCGCGGTCAGGCTTTTTACCGCCAGCTCATCGATCGCGTTCAGTCGATCCCGGGCGTCAATTCGGCCGCCATCAGCAACTCAATTCCACTGAGTCTGGACTACAACAGTCGTTGGGTGTTTGTTGAAGGTCAGCCCACAGAACGTGGTGCAAACGCTCCTATCTCGATGACGGGTGATGTTGGACCACGCTACTT
>PSRF01000434.1 GCA_003175865.1 Blastocatellia bacterium | reverse complement strand
TACCGAGTTCACCTCGGTGGAGGTTCAGGTTCTTTATTGAGCAGCTAAACAAGTCTAGGGCCGTAGCAGAACTTGAAACTCCGACCGACATAAAGTCGGTGGTGTCTATTACATCAAAGAGTGCTCCGATTAGGCTGAGATTAAGGTACCATCAGTATGAAACCGGTGGTCTCTCTGATTTATTACGCGGTCTCGAATTTGGAAGGATGAGGGCTTCCGAACAAAGTGATCCTGCAAACATCAAATTAGTTAGAAAGATCTATCAGCCACGCGTCCCCGATCCGGTTAATCAGATGAGACTTTAAATCTGTCCACCTGCTAACGTGATCCAGGACTGTTGCGTCGGACGTAATTGCCACGTCAGCCGACGACATCATCATTGCATCGGGATTGAAAACCACGTCTACCTTCCAGGGCCATCCGGATCTTGTGGCAAGATCCGCAATCTTCGACGCCAGTCGTCCACTGTTAGAGACGGGTCGATCAAGCAACCAGAAAACGCTGGAAACACCCATGCTTTGCAAGGCTTCACCAATTATGTTGATTGCATGCTCGGTTTCATGAACCGATCTGTAAGAACCATGAACACTCGACAGATCGCGAATGCATAGATCGGCTCCTCTTAACAAAGGTCCCCTGCTCAGCGCAGCCTCGATCGTGATGATCAGATTGAAGCCATCCACAACGACGTTTTGACCGTTCAGCTCATTCATCGGCAGAAGTGTCGCGCGACGTCGCTCCTTACTTTCATCCGAACATGATGAACGTAACACTGCCAGTCGTTGACGCTCTCGAAGTCCATGGCGATCTCCGACAAGTTTCAGCGCTGAGGTCATTTGGTAACTGCGCGACAACAGCCACGAAAGCTCCCTGACTGCCTGGCGCAGTTTAGGCAGTTGATACGCATGGAAGAGTTCCGCATCTGCAGGATGGGCACCACGATGATGGCGTGTATCAGGACTCAATGTTGATCCTGTCTAAACCAATCAAAACTAAAAGCCGTAAGCGAATAGAACTCCAAACGTGTGAAGCGACTTTGTCAAAGCAAGTGAAAAGAGTGAGCACCTCAACTAAGGAACCCGGAGGGGTAGCGACGGGTCGCTATCACTCCACTTCCCCTTTTGTTTGAGTTGAATGGTAGCTACCCGTCGCTACCGGTGTGGGTTCCCTATTTAAGCTTCCCTGGCAATGTTCGTCTCATTTTCCGTTTTTTGACGCAGCTTTTAAAGTCAGTGGCGTCTTGTCGAATCTCGCGCATCATGTCTAGAGCTGAATTCGAAACTCGACTCGCCTGATATCGGTCAACTCCAGCCAATACGATCACGGCGGCGACGATTAGTCTTGCTGAGCCAAGTGCGGCGACATTCAACAGGGCTGATCGAGTGTTCCCGAGTAACCCGAGAGTTATTCAGTTGGCCTTGAGGTTCGACTTTTAGGTCATTGTTGCGGATTCAGCGGTTAGTTGGTGCACTCCAAGGCGTTGATCTGATTTGCGCTTCTTCACAACGTTCCACTACGCTTCACTGCCAAACCATGAAACCCAATGACAAGCGACTCTGGGAAGTGATGAGTCTTTCGTTACTGCTTGGCCTTACCGCAGCAGTAGCCGCACTCGTCTTCCTTGCCTGGTTAACCGATGAAGTACTCGAAGGTGAGACGCGCACTTTCGACGAAGCGACTCGCGAAGCAGTACACCGGTTGGCGTCCCCGTACCTGACTACTCTTATGAAGTCCGTCTCGTTTTGTGGTTCAGCGCAATTCTTGTTTGTGGCAACAACTATCGGAGTTTTCGTTCTTATCTGGTTAGGTTGGAAACGCGAGGCAATACTATTTCCAATCACGATGATCGGTTCTTCAATTCTCAATACCACACTGAAGCTTACTTTTCATCGCGCTCGACCGGTACCGTTTTTCGATCTCATCGCGCCGAAGTCTTACAGCTTCCCTAGTGGTCATGCACTGGCGAGTTTCTGTTTCTATGGAGCCATCGCTGCGATTGTCAGTACTCGAATAGCAAATCGTAGACTCAGGCTGATCATTTGGCTCATTGCAGTAGTCATCGTCTTGTTGATTGGACTATCGCGAATTTACCTGGGCGTTCACTACACCACTGATGTTCTTGCGGGTTACTCCGCAGCTCTGATCTGGGTGCTGGTAGTGAATTTTGTGGAAAGGCGTTTGGCAAAGAGGCGTGAGAGATTGGCAAAGCTTGCACAGGAATAAGGACCACACACTGGGCTAGATGAGAGCAACTCCTTGGAGTGCGGTGGCCCGGCACCGCTTTGTTACAGCGTCACTGTTATGAAAAAACGGGGTTGAGTGAATAACAAACCGGTGCCGGGGCACCGCACTCCAAGGTGTGGAACGAGTTGAGAGTTGCGTCTGAGGTTGTTTCTGAGGCCCGTGATGTAGATAATCATTGAGACCCGTTAAAGCATCCCATTTCTGGCCCAAGTAAATGAGAACTATGTTAGGCGACGACTATCGACGCATTGCTCGTACTGTAGCCAGAACACTGGTTTTTCTGTTGCAAGGTTTAGTTTTTATATTGCCGGGGCTTACTGCTTCTGGCCAACAAACACAGACCACAACGCCAAAAACGCAACCGTCTGCTAGTCCATTGCCGACAGCAACTCCCCAGTCGACTCCATTCGTAACGCCAGCAACAGTTGGTCCATCGCCTGCAAATACGCAACCGCCATCGTCAATGTCAGCCTCTGCACCGCAGGCTGCGAATCCGTTGAGTCTTGACGAAGCGCTCCGCCTCGCAAATGCACAGGCATCAGCATTCCAACAAGCCGGACTCAACGAACAAATTGCCGCTGAAGATGTGAAACAGGCGCGCGTCGCACTCTACCCGCGCATCACTGCACCGGTCGACTACATCTACACTTCGCCCGCGATTGGATTGCCTGCCGGTGTACCGCGCACGCAAAGCTTCATTGCCAACAACGCAATCAATGAATATCAGGCGTTCATTACTTTGAGCGGTGATGTCGACTTGTTTGGAAAATTACGCGCGACGCTTGCGAAGAATCGCGCATTGTTAGCCGCAGCGCACGCCGGAACCGAAGTCGCGCGAAGAGCTTTGGCCCAAGCGGTTGTCGAGGCCTATTACGGATTGGCGCTTGCTGACGCACAACTTGCCGCCGCGGAGCAAAACCTGTCAGCGGCAGAAGAGTTCGAACGAATAACGTCGTTGCTGCTTACCGGCGGCGAGGTTGCGCCGGTTGATTTAACCAGGGCCAAGCTGCAAACGACGACCCGTTCGGATGAACTCGAGAAAGCACACGCCGCAGAAACGCTGGCAGCCGGAGCCTTAAGGGTTCTGGTTGGATACGATTTTCTCAGGCCCATCGGCACATCGGATCTAACGTTGACAATTCCTGTTGCTGACGACATCAACAACATTACCGCCCAGACAATCTCGCGACGGCCGGAGTTTGCCCAATTTGAAGCGGAGCGTCGTGCTGCTGAACAAGACGTAGTGATTGCTCGGGCTGAACGCAGGCCGCAACTTAGCTACACGTTCAACGGAGGTTTCGATACCGACTCGCTCTCAGCCGATCCCTTGAAGGAACACAGCGGCGTGTCAGCGATAGTCAGTGTTTCCGTTCCGATTTTTGATTGGGGAGCAAGCAAGAGTCGCGAGAAGCAAGCGCGTTTGCGTGTGCAAATCGCAGAATCAGAGCGCGCGTTGGCAATACGTTCCTTTGCGGAACAGTTCTACTCGGCACGTGCGCAGGCACTCACTGCGATAAGTCGAATCCGATTAGCTCGAGCTGGCGTGCAGCAAGCCGAAGATAATTTGCGCGTTTCGATTGCACGTTATCGAGCGGGTGAAGCACAGATCATCGAAGTGACGGACGCGGAGACAACATTGGTTTCTGAGCGACAAGCTTTGTATCAGGCGTTGTTTGATTATCAAGTTTCACTGGCGCGGTTGAGGCAAGCTGCGGGACAGTAAGTTTGAAAATGTCCGACGAGCTTTAGCTTGTCGCGACATAAAAAAATCTAAACCTTATGTGGAGAAGTCTGCTGGTCAATTAGAGGTCGATTTCAGGAGAGACAGCGCCAAGCCTAAAGCTTATCGGACACTAAGAGATGAACGAAAAAGATGATCGGGTAATCGAATCCGAAGAAGAGACTGAGAAATGGATGGAAGTGCGACGCGAGCGCCTGGCGCGTGAAAGGCGTCGTAATCTGATCGTTGTTACTTTTGCCACAATCGTTGTAGTTGCGGCCCTCGCATTTGTGTTGATCTGGCGAGCTCGTCGTTCGTCTGAGGAAAGCGGACACGAAGAAGTAGTTGTCAGTGTCAAAGTTGCAAAGGCGGAGCGAGAAACAATCTCATCACAAGTGTCTGCGTTGGGCACGATCTTCCCGCGCGAAAAAGCTGACGTCGGCGCAAAAATAAGCGCGCAAATCAAACAGATGGCGATATTGAAGAACCAGTTTGTAAAGGCTGGCCAAGTCATCGCCGTGCTTGAATCCAAAGATCTTGTCGCGCAGCGGAATGAAGCTGTGGCAGCGCTGCGTGAAGCTCAAGCTAACCAGCGCAGCGTGGTCGGCGGCACCATCCCACAAAACACAGCCCAGGATGAGAAAGCATTACGCGACGCCCGCGCGAAGGTAACAAACGCGCGCGCGATCTATGAACGTCGCCGAGAAATCTTCGCGCAAGGCGGGATCTCACAAAAGGATTTGGAAGCAGCCCAACTAGATCTGACCGAGGCGCAGAACGAGTTCCAGCTCGCAGAACAAAATATCGCACTGAGAACAAGAAGTCTGAATCCAAATGACCGCGAGCTCGCTGTCGCAAAAACGGCGGAGGCTCAACAGCGAGTGGCTACGCTCGATGCGCAACTCAGCTATGCAACGATTCGCGCACCGATTAGCGGAGTCGTAACGGACCAGTTTCAGTATGAAGGGGAATTTGCATCGGCGGGTGGCAAGCTCGTGACAATTTCCGACACGAGCCAGGTGATCGTAAAAGCGCCGTTTGCCGATACAGCAACCGGCGAATTGAAAGTCGGCGATCCCGCAACTGTGCTTCCAACCGATCAAGAAGGAGAACAAAGAACCGGACAAGTGACGCTAGTCAGTCGTGCCAGCGATCCGATGAATCGCACGGTTGAAGTGTGGGTGACGTTGGGAAATCCAGATGGAAAATGGAGAGCGAACGGAGCTGCGCAAGTTACTGTCGACGCGGTCACCAAACCAAATGTCGTTGTTATTCCAGCATCAGCGGTGACACTCGAGGCAAGCAACGCCGATGAAGGCGTGGTCATGGTGGTTGATGACAAATCGGTTGCGCACGAGACGAAGGTAAAGGTTGGCGTTCGCACTGCGGACAAAGTCGAGATCACATCAGGTTTGAACGGTGGCGAGACGATAGTTAGTGAGGGCAACTACTCGCTACCTGATGGAGCCAAGGTCGAAGTCGGCGAGGAGAAAAAAGAGGAAAAAGAGGGCGCTGACTCAGAGGAGAAGAAAAAGGAACCATGAGGCTTGCACGCCTCGTCTCCGAGCAATCGCGCACGATTATTGTTATCGTCGCGCTTCTGTGCATTGCAGGCATATACGCCGCTCTGCAACTCCCCATCGCGATCTTTCCGCAAACGGATTTTCCTCGCATCGTAATCATCGTCGACAATGGTGTAGTTCCAGCCACGCAAACACTCGTCTCGGTGACTCGACCGATCGAGGAAGCGATGAACGGCATTCCCGGGATCGTTCGCATTAAATCGACAACCTCACGCGGCGCCAGCGAAATCAATCTCTTCTTCGACTGGAAAGGAAACATTATTCAGTCGCTTCAACTTGTGCAGGCTCGCCTGTCTCAACTTTCCTCGACGCTACCGCCAACCGCGTCCATTCGAAATGTTGAGCGATTAACGTTCGCTGTTTTTCCTGTTGTTGGTTACAGCCTGACATCAGAATCGCGCGACGCCTCCAGTTTACGTGACCTGGCCAGTTACACAATTCGGCCAAGACTTGCGCGATTGCCTGGCATCGCCACTGTTGGTGTCGCCGGTGGAACCGTACGTGAATTTCACGTCACCGTAGATCCGGACCGTTTGGTAGCACATAACGTATCAACAACTCAGGTTGTTGATGCAGTGCGTAATTCAAACATCATCGCTTCACCAGGTCTGATCGAAGAGAACCATCAACTTGAGCTCGCACTGATTAGTGGTCAAGCGACGAAACTCGAAGATCTGCGAAGTATCGTTGTGGCGACCATCAACAACGCTCCTGTAACACTTGCTGATGTTGCGACAATCACAATTGGCGTTGAGCCGCAATACACAATGGTTAGCGCCGATGGCCGTCTAGCGGGTAAGCCCACAGGCGTTCCTTCCGTGCTGATCAACATTAATCGACAGCCGGATGCAAACACGGTTGCCGTCGTCGATGAAGTAAAGGCTGAACTGGCGGCAATGAGTAGGCAACTTCCGAAAGACGTGCACATTGCTCCGTACTATGACCAGTCGTTACTCGTTCGGGAATCGATGAAATCCGTGCGCGACTCGATTGTCATCGGCTTGCTGTTGTCAGTGGCAATCTTGTTTGCGTTTCTACGCAATTGGGGCACGACATTCGTTGCCATCCTCGTCATTCCGGTTACAGTGTTAAGTACGTTTGTCGCGATGTGGCTCACCGGATTGAGTTTCGACTTGATGACACTTGGAGGTGTGGCGGCCGCAATCGGGTTGGTGATCGATGACGCGATTGTTGTCGTTGAAAACATTTTCACGCACATGGCGCGAGGTCAATCGCGGCGTGAAGCGGTGCAAAGTGCAGTTTCTGAAATCACAGTTCCCATTATTGGCTCGACAATTACTCCTGTCGTGGTATTTCTGCCCCTTACTTTGTTGACGGGTGTGACGGGAGTTTTCTTCCGTTCGCTTGCTCTCACGATGGCGGTCGCGTTGCTTACTTCATTGGTACTGGCACTTTCGTTTACGCCCGTTTTGGCTGAACGATTTGTTCGTCTCAGGAAGGGGGATATTGAGGAAGAGAGAGGTACCGATGAAGAAGTTCCGCATGGTCGTGTGCTCGGATCGATCCTGCGCCGCTATGAATGGGTCTTGGGCCATGCTTTAGATAACCGTGCGATCGTATTGGTGATCGTTGCAGCTGTCTTCGTTGTCTCAATAGTTTTATACAACGTTCTTGGATCAGAGTTCCTGCCTGAATTTGATGAGAGTGCGTTTGTTTTGGATTACTGGGCCCCACCGGGATCCTCACTCGCTGAAACTGACAGGTTGTTGAAGCATGTCGAGGAGTTACTGCAAAAGACTCCCGAAATAGAGAGTTATTCCCGTCGAACTGGTTTGGAGCTGGGGCTCTTCATCACTGAACCGAACAGGGGCGACTTTGCGGTAAAACTCAAACCCAATCACGCTAGATCTACAGAGGAAGTAATTGCTGATTTACGAGGAAAACTTGAGAAGACTGAACCAGCTCTCGAGGTCGAGTTTGTTGGGATTCTGTCTGACGTCATTGGAGATCTGACAAGTTCTCCTGAACCGGTCGAAATCAAATTGTATAGTGAAGACAAGAACGCGCTGCACGAGACTGCGGAGAAGGTCAAAGATACGATCGACAAGTTGGGTTATGTCGTTGATACAAAGAGCGGGGTCATTGTGAGTGGTCCAGCTGTAACGTTTCAAATTGATCCGGAGCGGGCGGCGCGATTTGGAGTCACTGCAAACGATGTGGCGTCGGCGATCTCGACTGCAATGTCAGGTGAGGTTGCTTCATCAGTGCTGCAACAGGATCGAGTGATTGAAGTGCGCGTCATATTTCCGTCGAACGTTCGTTCATCACTCGACGCGTTACGAGCAGTTCCCATTCGATCACAGTCCGGAGTTTTGCTGAAACTCGATCAGGTAGCCACGATTCAGTACGACAAGGGACAAACCGAAATAGATCGAGATGGCTTGCGACAATCTGTTGCGGTGACTGGAAGGCTCGAAGGAAAGGATCTCGGAACAGGAATCAAAGAGATCCAATCGTTGCTTGCGAAAGCGGTTAAGTTGCCTCCCGGAATGACGGTTGAGTTTGGTGGTCTTTATCAGGAGCAACAATCAAGCTTTCGTCAGTTGCTGCTGGCGCTGTTCCTTGCTGTTGTGCTGGTCTTCATCACGTTGTTGATTGAGTTTCGATCATTTGCCCATCCGGTAGCGATCGTTTCAGGCGCCGTGTTGGCCCTGGGTGGCGTGCTGCTAGCGCTGCTGATCACGGGATCTACAATCAACGTTGTCTCGTTGATGGGGATGATCATGGTGGTGGGAATTGTCGCAAAGAACGGTATCCTGATGCTGGACGCAGTTGAAGAACACCTTGCAGCGGGAGACAACTTAAGAGAAGCGTTGATTAGATCAGGACGTCGCAGATTTCGTCCGGTGTTGATGACATCATTGGCGGCGATCCTTGGCATGTTGCCGCTGGCGCTTGCGTTTGGGAGTGGAGCTGAAATGCTACAACCTCTGGCAATCGCCGTGATTGGTGGTCTGGCAGTCGCGTTGTTACTGTCGCTTATCGTTACTCCGACTGTCTATGCTCTCTTGTCCGATAAACTTTAGCTTGTCGTCAACTCAGCGGAACATTCAACTTTCCAGAATCATTCAACTCCTTGGAGCACGGTGGCCCGGCACCGCTTT
>PSRF01000153.1 GCA_003175865.1 Blastocatellia bacterium | reverse complement strand
CGACAAGCCACAAGAGAGTCCGCTGCTTTGGGAAGTTTTTGGCCCAGACTCATCCGGTTTGTTACCGACTAACTACACAAGTTGGGGTGCGACAGCGACAAGAATCTTAATGAGGTTCTCGCTCGCGGCCTTTCTGGCAGGCCTTTTGGCATTTAGAGTGCGACGTGGGATGTCGTTCAGCAGACGCAACCCTTTCGTTGCTCAAACTCAGATTTTGATAGCTGTTGTCGCTGCTGCAATGATGATGGTTGTTGGAGATAGTGCTGCGCGTGCATTCGGCATATTTGCAGCAGCCTCGCTCGTTCGATTTCGCACGAACATCCGCGATCCAAAAGAGATTACTGTTTTACTGGTCTGCCTCGGACTGGGACTCGCCGCCGGCGTAGGACGCTGGGACATGGCGGTGATTCTTACTCTGTTTGTTCTTCTCGCGTTGGCTGTTCTGGAATACTTCGAACGCGCGCAGGTTGTCCGTTCAATGGAACTTTCTGTGGAAACGCGAAATGTTGACAGAACAAATACAGTCCTTACTGAGATGTTTGCGCGGCATAAATTTGATGTTGAGCTGAGAGAGTTGAATCAACAGGACGAAGAGGATCCACTAGGGAAGATTGTTTATCTTGTGAACCTGAGTACAGACGTCAGTACGAGTGTACTCAGCGACGAAATACTGGCGGCCGATCGAGAGAATGTTGATACGGTGGAATGGGAACAGAAGGAAAGTCAGACGTATTTGTACAAGTGAGGCTTAGATTTCTGATTTTTGATTTCTTGAAAGCAAAGTAAAAAGCTCAAAGCGGCTTTGCACAAAAAGACTTTGAAGATTGAACAGCAAGTGGTTATGGAACCCGGAGCGGTAGCAACGGGATGCAGTCACACAACTTTCCTTTAGAGATTTCAGCACATCTGATTTTCGATGATTGAATCTTGCCTCCGGTCGCTACGCTCGCGGTTCTAATTGACGACTATTCAGACTTTTGGCGCAACGCTGCTCAAAAGCACAAAGTGCAGCTGAAACTTCATTTATTTGTCGTCACTGGCTGTTGTTGCATCCGCAAGTAATAGTCCTCGACAAAATCTTTGAATGCTCCGTGTCCCCAACTGGTGTAGAAGTCATATTGCTTCATCTCTTTGTACACCTGCTCAAAATTCCAATTGTAGAACCGAAAACGATAGACGGCGCCCATGGCTCCAGTACGATGTCGTCCACCAGCGCAGTGCACGAAAAATTTGCCGGTGTTTGGATCACTGACGGCCCGTAGAAACATCTCAGTCACTTCGCGAGTAGGATATTTCTTTCCGGACATAGGAATGTTGATGTAACGCATCCCAAGCGACTCGACCAGTGGGCGCTCATAAGCTTCCGGATCCTCGCGCAGATCAATCACAGTCTTGATTCCGAGTTGTGCCAGGTCTTTGTAGTCCTTCTCTTTTGGTTGTCCTCCTCGATAGAACCGTTCATCCATCTGACCAAAGTTTTTTATTTTGACCTTGACCGTCTGTGTGGCAGGCTCCTGACCTGCAGCAAAGACCGCGAGAGCAAAGATTGCGACGATTGCGAGAAGAGGGTGCCGTAGATTTTTCGCCAAACTCATAATTTCTGACCTGATTTTTGCGTAAATTATTCGGGCCGGAGACTCACGGAAAAAATATCATTTCGCCGCCGACGGCCTCAAGGTTTTTGCGAACGTCAAGAGCATTTTTTAGCATCCGGTCGCTACGACTGGCGGCTCCCGACACTTATCTGATCACCACACAATGTTCGAGCGCGGCGCCATGTGACCAATCGCTGGAACCCACACATTGAAAAGTGACCTGTTGGCCGAGCTCAAGCGCCTCTGCTGATTCCACTTGATCCTCGTCGAACGAACAGTAAACCCACGGATAACCGTCTTTACCATCGAGCCCGATCTGATCTTTAAGCTCGAGACTTCGCGGAAAAAAACGAGTCTGTACGCGACCCGTGACGTTGATGTAGTTTCCGGAATATTTCTTTATACCCGTATGGTTATCTTGTTCATATTCATCGTGTAACTCTGCAGCGGTAACAGTGAAGGACGGTTGATGCAAAAGCCTTGGTTGTTGCGGTGCCGGCACATAAAACACGATTGCATATATCAGGGGTAAGTTGGCGAGCAGCATTGTCAGCCAGGTAATCAGTCTGTGCTGGTCAACGACAAGATAAAAGATCCGAGGCGGGAAGTACGCTAGCAGTGACGCAATGAACGCTATGTAGAGGCGCGCCGATAAACTGTCGAGATTATTTGAGGCGAGCCGCGTTGTCTTGTGCAACGCGTTCCAAAAATGAGGTGAGGAGACGTAGACACTAAATAGGATTTGAAAACCGATGATGTTGAGAAGCATGCAGAGATCACCAAGCGTCTCTGCTAGCGGCGACTCCAGCAGTGTAAACTTTCCAAAACGGTCGGATGGTTTGTGAAAGAAACGAAAAACAGCAACGGCACTCGCTATTGGAAGCACGAGCGCGGCAGCGACGATTGCCTTCTCGATAGCGTCCGAATACTCCAGCTTGATTGCTTCAGCAAAGTAGACATATGCGAGAAAAAGCATTATCGCCATCGCGCCAATGTAAAAGAACCTGTAGAACGACAAGAGTAGGCTGGTCAACCCGCCCATGTTTCTTTCGAAGTCAGGGAAACGTTGATGAAAGGACCAACGTTTGAGCATTGGGCCAAGTGATTGCAGCAGGAACAGACCAAGCAGAAAGAAAGCTATTACTAGTTTTGGGAACGCATCATGCTCCGCCTGTTGGAAGAATCCTATCGAAAGTTTGGTTAGTAACCGCAGTAACAATAGCTGGAAGACGAAGACGAAGACGTCAAGTAATAACCCACGATTGCGTTTAGAAAAGAGTAGATCCAGGCGGGACATTTTGGGAGACGGACCGAGTGGGCAGTAGGCACTAAGCAGTCAGCAGTAGGCACTTAACGGTCCGCTTAGTCGAAGTGAGAAGCGATTATGGTTACAGTTCTTAGGCAGTTTGTTCGCTCTGCTTCAGTTCTTCATCGTCATCTGTGAGCGACTCAATTAGCGAACGTTCTTTTTCGATCAAGGTCCGGAGTGACTCCCGAAAGATGCGCTGAGACAAAAACACGTCCTTGGTCAGCAATCCGCGAAAGTCTTCGTCGTCCCATTGAAGAACTGTGGAGTCTTCCATAACTCGAACCGACGCCGACCGTGGCATACCGCACAACACTGCTAGTTCACCCAGGATTGTGCTTGGCCCAGCATCCGTCAGTATCAAGTCCCTGCCGTGACGAACAACGTAAACCTGAAGTTTGCCCTTGAGAACGAGAAGCACGTATTCCGCCGGATCACCTTCTTTGAATAGTAGCGTACCGGCCGGTATTTGCTTTATTTGACCAGCGCTCAGGAGCCTCTTGGCGCCATCGGATGTGTACCCTTTGAATAACGGCAAACTGGTTACCAGCGAGGCGTATTCTTCGTTCATGGCAAAACTCCTGTCATTCCTGTTGTCTTGACGGCGCAGAGTAACAGCGTGAGTTGGTTTACGACAAGGTTGCGCCCAAGGTTCCGCACGGCCAACCGACTCGAGCTATTCAGAGTCGGTCTCTGTTTTCTGATCCGGTGTGGTTTCGGTGGAGTCGCTGATCTCTGTGGGCTCCTGGTACGCGAATACAGCATCGCCTTCTGAGTGCGGCAGTATGCGAGAGACCAGATCGCTGAGGGTGCCGCCAGACTCCTCTCCTGATTCTGCTTGAAATTGCTCGTCCAACCGACTCATCTGAGCGGTAACCTGTCGGCAACTTCTGCAAATAATGAGATGCGAAACAATCTGCGACGACTCAGTGTCTTCGAGTCGCCCCTCGACGAACGCAGACAGGATGTCGTCATCAGGATGGCTATCCCGTGTGTCGACTTCTGCGTAAGTTTTGAGACGATTGCCGATCATGCGGGCGATTGCCTCCATCTCTTGTTCTGGTGTGTGGCGATTCAAAATGTTTCAGGACGCACCCTCAGCTTGAGTTTCGTCAACTCCTCCTTTCGCGAAGCGTTCGAGATTCAAGCCAACGCCTGGTCCAAAATCCTCCGTCGCCATTTCGAGACAAATTTCAATTTCATCTGGATTGAAACCGTGATTGTTTTTTAACTCCAGGCGGAAACGATCCGAGACTTTCTTGTACACGTTCTCCAACCAACGCATCACTGTCGATTCATGTATCCGTTGTGCTCCGGCTTTCTGTTTGCGTCGTTGGAACCAGCTGCGAATAGAAGACGAAGGGGCTTCCACTATCCTTGCAATTTCACGGAGCTTTAGACCTTCTACATGGTAGTAAAGAAGCAAAAGTTTCTCGTGGGCGTCGAGTGCAGATAGTGCTCTATCGATCGCTGCAATAGTTGCGGATCGATATCGTGCTCGAGCGACTTCGTCGATCATAGAACGCTCGTTGCCGAATGAACGTGTTTGAGTCACTTCTTCTAAAGGCACTTCAGATGGACGTCCGCGATAAAGATCTACAGCCGCACGGGACATGACTGACCGCAACCAACCCCGAAGGGTACCCCTGCCCGTATAAGTCCTGAACTTCGATTGACGAACTCCGTCCGTTGTCTTCGTGCCATACAATTCGACGTAAACTGAATCGATGAGCTCATTGGCGTCCATTCCCTGTCCCACAAGCCGATAAGCCAGTCGCTCGATCATTGAGCGATATTCCTTATCGAATCGCCACCACGCCTGCTCGTTCCCGCGTGCACAACCGAGCGTAAGATAGAGATCAGCATTCTGAAGCTCTCCAACAAACTTACGAATCTCCTCAGCCGTTGGGATTGACGTGTTACCTGATAACGCGGTGGCGTATTTGTCGACCGCCCTAATTATGGCCTGTTTGAAATCCTCGAGCGGAATATCAAAGTCTGGGTAGAGTTCCGCACACCGCGCGTGGATCGCCTCCACTTCAGCAATCCCAGCGTGTCGGTTTTGGAGATACTCCAATTCAGACGAACTGCCGGCTAAACGGGTGCGTTGGTCACTCAAAGTTGGCCTATTATATTTGCAAAGAACTCGTTCCGAAACAGTTATCGAAACAGATGTGCCCGCAACCTCGTCCGCGGCGGGTATTTCTAAGTTGGGGACGGGTAGCGAAGGCGGGTTTTGCGCAGTAGTCCGTGGTCAATACGTGGTCAGCTATGCGCCTACTCAAGGGGACAGGGGCCGGGGGACAACGGGCTACATCCCGGGCATTCCACCGGGCATCGGTCCTCCGCCGGGCATTCCCATTCCCTCGATGGGAGCACCAGGTAGTCCTTTCTGCGCACCATTTTCGACGCGCGTGCGCAGTAACGACGGATCCACATTCTTAAGACCATAAAGAGTCTTGTAGAGACCTTCTCGTTCCAACAACTCCTGATGCGTTCCTTGATCCGCAACGCGGCCTTTGTCGATCACGATGATTCGATCTGAGACCGCTGCAACGAAGTTCAAGTCATGACTGATAACCAGGCATGTGCGGTCTTTCGCGTACTCGCGAATGACCTGGATGAGTCGATTGCGTTGATCTGCGTCAAGATTTTCGGTCGGCTCGTCGAGCAACAGAACTTCCGGTTTCCGCAATAAGCAGCGCGCGAGAGCTATCAGCCGCTTCTGACCTCCGGACGGGATTTGCACATCGACTACGGTGTCATAGCCTTTCGGCATCCGCTGAGGATCAACTATCACGTCGTGAATGTGAGCCAGCTTGCAGGCGTCTTCAATCTCCGCATTTGAAGCTGTACTCCTGCCAAGTCTGACATTTTCGCGAATCGTATCTTTGAGAAAGAATGGAAACTGGGAAAGCTTTGAAACCTGTTCTCGTAGCGAGTTAAGTGTAGCGTTCGAAATGTCTTTGCCTTCGAGCAGGATGTGGCCCCCTTGAGGATCGAGGAAACGCAAAATCAAATTCATGATCGTTGACTTCCCGCAACCAATTGGACCAACGAATGCAATCGTCTCACCTTCTTTGATGTCGAAAGAAATTCCGTTCAGAACTTTCTGCGTTGGCGAATAACCAAACTTGACATTATCGAAGGTAATGTCACCATGAACTTCGCCCAATGCAACTGCGTTAGGCTTTTCGACCACCGATGGTTTTGTATCGAACAGTTCATAGGTCGAAACAATACCTGGCACTAGTGATTGATACATCGTGTAAGAACTGATCAGCCGTTGTACTGGTGTGAACAGGTTCGGCGCCATCTGCATGAACACCAGAGCGCTCGCAAAAGTAAGACCCCATTTTTGGCCCAACACGATTGCAAACAAGAGAATGAGAGCGGTAGTCAACGAAATAAAAATTTGCGCACCACTGTTGCTAAGACTCATCCATGCAGTTGTTACTGCCGTGCTTTTGGCCGCCTTTTTGGATGCTTCCCAAAAACGCGCATTGCGTTTTGGCTGTGCATTGAACACTTGAATGTCGGAAATACCGTTGATTGTTTCTTCAAGTTCCGATCCCAATTCGCGCGAACTCAGGTTGATCCCCAAAGAACCTTCCTGCAGCTTTGCGCTCGTGAATTTGAACATCAACACAGTAAGAGGCGCTGTGATGAACAGTACGAGTGTCATCTGCCAACTCAACGTCAACAGGTAAGCAACGACAAGAACCAACACAACAGCATCGACCACGGGTGTCAGAATTACCTGTGTTAGCAGACGCTGCACCGAACCTGTTTCTGAAAGCACGCGTTGCATGAGTGCGCCAGTTTGCCCGCCCATGAAGAAGTCGAGTGAGAGAGTCTGAATGTGTTCGTAAAGCTTTTGTCGAAAGCCGACGAGCAGTCGTTGTTCTAAGTTCGCGTCAATCCACACGCGAACGATATCGAGCACGTTGCGGAGCACAATCGCGCACGTCCAAATGATGAAGATTGTTGTAAACGACAGAGGAGTTGCTAACCAGTCGGTGATGAACGGAACTGAAAATGATCCAGGCTCGTGCGCAGATTTATCGTAAAAGGAAGCGGTCATTGACCAGACATTGTTCCACTGTCCGGTTGTAGCAGCGTCGCCAAAAAGCTTGATGAGTGGTCCGAAAGCCGCCGCGGCAAGAAATGGTAGTAGAAACATCACGAGTGAGAACAAAAGCGACAACGCAACGGTAGCCTTGTATTCACCAAGCAGTCGGAGTGCACGTATGAGGTAAGGCTTCGCATCCATGCGCGGCATTTCCTTCATTCGGATCTTGCCACCTCCCGGTAACTTGCCTTGTGGAAGGCCATCTGCTCCGAGAGGTACAGCGCCAGGAAGATCGACACCTTCAGGAAGTTCCATGCCTGGAGGAATTTCACCAGGAGGGAGTTCGCTGCCAGGTGTCAATTCATCTCCCTTTAATTCAATTGGTTCACCGGAATGTTTCTCTTGAGGCATGCCAGGAACTGGCATACCTGGAATTGGAGGCTTCGCCATGGATGTTCGTCCTTCTCTTTAGCGGGAAATACCTGGTGGCTGTGATTCGAATCGAGAACTTCATGGGATGGAAGCGAGATAACACAAACACAGCAGACGGGCAAGAGGGATGTTTTTCTTACCCGCTGCTGTGAGTTGTGTTGAGAAAGGCCGAGTTCAGGGCAAGAGTTAGACGAATGAGCTCTACGCTTTCACTCGGTAGTCGCAGTCCTGTTTCAGCAGTAGCAATAGTAGTAATGCCACCAGCATCCGTAGGCGTTACAAAGGAGTTGGCGACAAACGCAGACGTCATTGTAAGCCTGCACTTCACCAAGGCCTTCAGCGTTTTCGACTCTGGTCGGACTCATTGCAGCCGAGCTTTTCGGGATATCGTTACCCGAGGCACCCGGACGCTCCGGAAACATCGCGGCTGCTTTCTCACCGGTGATTGCATACTGATTGAGTACGCTATCTGGGATGTCATAAATGTTAACTTTATTGCCCTCTCCGGGCGTTGACGTAACAATCGCCATTGCTGTTCTCCTTAGTCAAAGTTGAAAGAGTTAAGAGGAGCTTTAAATCCTCCGGTTACATCGAAATTCGTCGCCACAATGAAACCTTGTTTGAGCTTCATGTATTGGCCTGGGGTCTCCGAGTCACCGCTAATTCTTCAGAAGCGTTTCGCTGTCTCTCCAATCGACGGAGATTCGCACCCTTTAGGGGCTTTCCACCCCGGGGTTGGTTGGAACACCGCCAATGGGAAAAGAATTTAAAACTGGACGACGGTGGACTTAAATCGCCTCCGCAGGCTTTCTTCACTCCTTTTGGAAAATCTGGACTAGAGGAAGATGGGCGAAAACCTATCTCAGAGGCGAACTTTACTGAATCATTGTTTTGAAGCCCGCGCATCCTATCAGCGATGACGTGGTGCGACAAGCTTTTTTGCGAAAATCGGCTAAATAGTTTTCAAATCTATGAGTTTAAAGATTGCTGTAACTTTTTGTTAAATGCCTGTTCCTCTCCGGGCCCCGCATATTGGATGATTCCCTCACGATCAATAAGCACGAGCGTTGGCAGGCCATTTGCACCAAAAGTCGCTTGCAATGCTTCGTCAGGAGCGACGCCGATATGAAAATCTACTTGATGTTGATTGACCACACTCAGCATTAGTTGTCGCTCTTCTCGCATGGATTCTTCGGTACCACGGTAGGCCATGTAGTGTCTTGTTATCGCTATGACTTCGAGCCCCTTATCACCATAGTCTTGGTGAAGCTTGTTGAGTTTCGGAAACATCTCCTGGCAAGGCTTACACCAGGTGGCCCAGAACTCCAGCAGCACGACCCGACCCCGCAATTCAGTAAGTGAATCAACGCCACCCTTAAGCCATTCCCTTACCGAAGAGATCTCCGGAGAAACTTTTCCCAGCAGACCGACCTGTATGTTCCGATCACGAATTTGAAGATACCCACTCATTGCGGAACGCTTTTGGTTGGGATTACCAGTCGCCTGCATGATCTGCGAGATTTTTTCCGCAAACGCAGATTCTTCAACGAGCATTTCCGAAGCCTTTTGGGTTTCACCGATTTCCAGATATGCGTCCGCCAGACTCATTGCCAACTGGATTCGCGTCTGGAACTGTATTTCAAATCGTGTCTTTCTAGCTTCCGTCAGAGCTTCTTCCAGAGTTGATAATCCATCAGTGGTGTTACCAGATTGACGTAACT
>PSRF01000212.1 GCA_003175865.1 Blastocatellia bacterium | reverse complement strand
AGTCGCGTTACTGCTTTGCGTTCTGATTACTTGCGCTTCAACATTCGCCCAGTCTACCCCAACATCACAGCGGGACGGCCAACACGATTTCGATTTCGAAATAGGCACTTGGAAAACTCACTTGAAGCGTCTCGTTCATCCTCTGACCGGCTCGACGACCTGGGCCGAGTACGATGGTACCTCCATGGTAACTAAGCTAATAAACGGTCGTGCCAATGTCGTAGAGCTGAAAGTAGATGGTCCGGCGGGCCACATCGAAGGCGTAAGCTTACGTCTCTATAATCCGCAAGCACATCAATGGAGTCTGAACTTCGCCAATGTGAACGATGGTCAACTCACACCCGCGTCAGTCGGTGAGTTTAAAGATGGACGCGGTGAGTTCTTTAATCAGGATACGTTGAACGGTAGATCGATTCTTGTTCGCTTTATCATTTCAGATATTACTCAAAACTCCTGCCGCTTCGAACAATCTTTCTCAGCTGATGGTGGAAAGACTTGGGAGGTAAACTGGATCGCTGTGGACACACGCGTAAAAGAATAGGTCTGGATGCAATATGTGGGATCAGTCAGCAATCGGAAATCATCTTTAACGCTCGCGCGACACCCGATATACTGTTGGTCCTTCCCCATTGGAGAGATGTGTTGGAGGTAATGAAAACCTATGAGCCTTGACTTGAGTGATGCGGAGCGGAACTTGCTGCTCGAGATACTGGATGAACGACACACATCAATGCTTCACGAACTTCATCACACCGACACCTATGAGTACAAGCAGATCCTGCGTGAGAAGATTGATCTACTTGAGAAGCTCAGACAAAAACTCCGAGCCGCTCCGGTTAATTAACAACTCCTTGGAGTGCGGCGGCCCGGCGCCGCTTTGTTTCAACGAGCCTATGATGTCGCTTTGACTTACGAATTTCTAGTTGTGCATATAACAAAGCGACGCCGGGCCGTCGCACTCCAAAAGTTTACAAGCTCTGGCGGTTCTTCAGAATCTTCACGAATGACGCAGACCGCAGCTCCTGCAGCGTTAGTCCTGAAAGCTCCAACGCTTCCTCTTCGCTGATTGCCCCGCAGTTGATTGCGCGGAGGAAGTAGTTCAGCAGACCCTGCCCGGTTGCGGCATCATCAAACACATCGCCAACCAACGTCGCTTTGGCAGCCTTCTCAACAAAGTTCTTCAAACGTTCAGAAGCCGCGTCGAGACTCTGTAAAAAGAACGAATAGACAGCTGCATAGCGTGTCGGCAACTGTGCCGGATGCAGGTCCCAGCCTTGGTAAAAACCAGTGACGAGTGAATGTTGAATGTGATCGTAATGAAGTTTCCATGCGCGATGGACCACATCGCGGTTTTCCTCAATCTGCTCCGCAGTCAGCGGTGGCCCACCCTCCACGAATCTATGTGACGCGACCGGCATAATGTTTGTCGCACCGTCTGATAACCAGATGCCAGTGCCTGCGAATGCAACTTGCATCATGTTCTTCGCAAAGTCACACGCAGGATGCAGCATGTGTTGATGTGCTGCCGTGATGTTGCAGCCAGCCGTGTAATCGTACGTGCCGAAGTGCGCTGCTACACACCTTCCCTCTGACTCCGCCAGCAATAGCGGTAAGTTGATCTGACCCTGATGATTGATGATCGATTGCGTGGTTTCGATCATCATCTCAAACTTCAGACTGCCCTTTGGCAGTTCAGCCTTTTGTTCCAGTTTGGAAAGCAAAGCGACGAGCGCAGCGACCTGTTGAGGAGTGGTGATCTTTGGCAGCGTGATCACAAAGTTCGAAGGTAACTTGCTGCTGCTCAAATCGCTCAGGGTCGAAAGAAAAATATCAAGTGTGCGAAAACTCCGAGCGCGCAACTCCTCGTTGAACGGCTTAACGCGAATGCCAATGAAGGGAGACAGTGTGCGATTCTTAATGCCTTCGTTTACTTCGGCCGCTGCTGAAACGGCATGCCCATCCTCTTCGTCGTCCGGTCTGTTGCCATACCCGTCTTCGAAGTCTATCCGGAAATCTTCAACTGGCTCACGGCGCAACTTGTCGTTCACACGTTTATAAATCTTGTGAGCCAGCCATGCGCGAGGGTTGGTGATGCGCAAGCTATCGGGATCGCTTTCTAAAACGCGAATGAGATCGTCAGCATCATCGATCGATTCTGGAAGGTCATTTGCGCCAGGGATTTCGATCGCTCGAGCAAACGAAATGAAGTCTGGAGCAAACTGGTCTAATGAACGACGGGCGAGGGCACCAAGACGCTTCGGTGTATCAGACTTAAAAAGGTGAGCGCCGCCGTAAACAGTATGAACGGGTTGACGTCTTCCTGTTTCGCCAGGATAGTGTGAGATGAACTCCTCGTTAGCTTCACGCAAACGCGCAGTGATGTCGCTTAACGCCTCTTCCGACAGAGTAGCTGACATGCTGGCCTCTCCTTGTATGTTGATGTTGAGACGTGGACTTTAGTACAGGTGAGTTGAAAGGGAAAGTGTTATGTCCGATAAGCTTTAGCTTGTCTTCGTCCTAATTACTGGTTTCCTTAAAAGTGGATGCCGTTGTAAGAAGACGACAAGCTGAAGCTCACCGGACATTTGGCGAGTTCCAATCAAATTTCTATGAGCTGGCTTGACCCTGTCATTTACTGGTCCCCTGGAGTTGGATGCTGTTGCAAAAAGACGACAAGCTGAAGCTTATCGTACATTTTTCGGTTAAGTGATCGCGCCCATTCGACCCGTGCGATAATCTTCAAACGCCTGCACGATCTCTTCCTTCGTGTTCATCACGAAAGGTCCATACCGCACAACTGGCTCGCCTAGAGGAACTCCAGCGATTAGCAAGGCGTCGAGTGTTGAGTTACCGTTGTTCTCAAGCAACACTTGATTGGCATCTCTCTCGAACATCACCATTTGGCCACGCGTCGCCGTCTCTTCGCCAAACGATGCCTGCCCGCCTACAACGTACGCAAACGCGTTGTATTCCGAAGGTAACTTCTGAGTGACGCTTCCCCCAGGTTGAATCGTGAAATGCAAATACATAATCGGTGTTCGCGTTTCAATAACAGCTCGAACACCGAGTGATTCACCGGCAATGACTCGAACTGTTGATAAGCCATCTTCACTTGTCGCTATGGGAATTCGCTCCGCAGGGATCTCCTGATAGCGTGGCGCGATCATCTTATCGCGCCGCGGTAGGTTCACCCACAACTGGAAGCCGTGAAGTCGTCCTCCACTTCGCGCAAATTCCTTCTCAGGCATTTCCGAATGTACAACTCCAGAGCCAGCTGTCATCCACTGCACGTCGCCGGGCGTTAACGCGCCAGCATTGCCGCGCGAGTCCTTGTGTTGCATGTTTCCATGAAGCATGTACGTCACTGTTTCAAAACCACGATGCGGGTGATCGGGCGCACCTTTGGCCTCGCCTGGTCCAAGATCCTTTGGTCCCATTTCATCCAGCAGCAGAAAAGGATCGAACTCACTCAGCGCGTATGTTGGAAACGGTCTATGCACGAGGAAGCCTTCGCCCTCGAGCGTTTCGACGCTGTTGATTATTCCCGCCACTGATCTGACTAACTGTTTTTCCTTTGTCATTACCTACTCCTTAATTACGTCGCGGATGTTTGTGCTGCCGGCTGACGTCGCACTGCCAGTGAAGCCAAGGCCGCGACAATTGCCAACACGATCAAGCCAATCGAAAAATGCGCCTGGCTGAAAAATGTTATTCCAAGCTGTGCATCAAGCGAGTAGCCACCGCCACCGCTGATGATCAATGCAAGGGCCGCTGCCCCGTACAAATATGGCAGCTCGATTCCGTTGCTCATCGCAAAGAACCCGTTCTGCAAGTGGACGCTAACTGCGGCGACAATCATGGCAGACAAAACTGCGGCGGCGCCGAGCGGCGTAAGCAGTCCCAGCCCTACGAGAAGGCCGCCTGCGAATTCACTAAGTCCGGCAAGTGCTGCGAAAGTGACTCCTGGTCGAAAGCCCAAACCTTCGAGAAACCCTCCGGTGCCTTTGAGTCCATAGCCACCAAACCAGCCAAACAATTTTTGCGCGCCATGGGCGGACATCGCCGTTCCAATCAAAAGTCGAACTATCAACAATCCTGTAGCAACTGACATCTTCTGTTCCTCCAAATCCGATCTAACGTTGCATAGCCAACCTACTTTTAGTAAGCTGTACATAGATTACAGGCTCTACTTACGTAAGTCAAGTAGGCAACGAATAGTAAGTATGGTAACGAAAAAGGCAGCAAAGAAGACGGTGAGTCGTGCCAACGGTAAAGAGCCGCAGGTATGTTCTCGGTTTCATCACGCGGTCGAGTTGATAGGGCGACGTTGGACTGGCGCGATTATCAGTGCGATGTTGGTACGGCCGCTTTGTTTCAACGAGTTTCTGGCTGCCGTGCCGGGCCTTTCTGATCGGCTGTTAACCGAGCGCCTGCGCGAACTCGAAGCTGAAGGTCTTGTGAGGCGCACTGTGATTGCCGGCCCGCCGGTACGAGTGAGTTATGAACTGACCGAATCAGGAGCGGATCTCGAACCAGCGATTCATGCGTTAGGCAAGTGGGCTGAGCGATGGGTTAAGGTCTAACGAACCCCTTGGGCCGCTGGCTTTGGTTTTGTACTAAGATCTATTGCCAGACATTTTAGGAAGTTGGACCAAAGGCCCAGGGGCCACAACTCTTGTCATTCCTCTAACGAAGGTTCAGAATCTCGACACTTCCATCAACAGGATCAGAACACATGAAAACACAGATTCTCCTTCTTGCGTTGTTCTTGTTGTTTTTCACATCTACTCTCTACGGTCAGGTTCCAAAGACAAACCAAATTCTCGCCGACTTCAGAACTGACAAAGCGTCGGTCACACCCAAGATCTCAAAAGCAACTGAACGCATGGTGCTGTCGAAGATGTTTCGGCGTTACCTGACTGACTCAAACAAGTGTGATTCAAACTTCGAACCCGGAAATGGTAACGACTACCTCGCCGCCGCACGGAAGGCGGGACAGATAGTTCCCTCGATAGTCGACTCGGCCCAGGGAAGTTTTACCGCACCGGGACAAACGCAAACCGCTTACGTCGTCTCGGTCAGTGAATGCAACGCTTCGCACGCCGATAACTTCGGCACTAAACGCATTGCGATCTTCGCAGGTAATCAACTCGTCGCGGATGTCGATGTAGATTTCAAAGACAGCATTATCAAGAAGACGGATTTGAATGCTGACGGAGTCGATGAATTGTTGATGTCTAGTGGTTACATGGGCCAGGGTGAATTAGTAGAGAGTGCAGCCCTGTTGGGTTTTGACAATGGGAAGATGCACGTGATTCAAGATCTCGGCACGGTGAACGACGACTCATGCGCGTCAGAATTGCCTGGTAGCAGTGCGCGAGCTTCAGTGATTTCGTTTGGTGGTATCACACCGGGCCAGATGCCCAAACTCCGCATGGACAACTACAAGACAGCCTGCAAAGGCCCGCGGCGTTGGAGATTCTTTTCGACTGGAAAGATGCCGGAACAGTAATTGAGGAGTGTTTGGTCGAGTACTAATGAAAGGACATTTATCATTCGTCATTTATCATTTTTCATTTGCCATTGTTTGCACACCAAAAACTCAGAGCGACTA
>PSRF01000099.1 GCA_003175865.1 Blastocatellia bacterium | reverse complement strand
AGTTTCTGCACCTGTGTCCACGTCGTGCCGCCAGGCGAACGAGTAAAAACATAGACCGCACCTTGTCGCGAGTTGGCTCCGACAGTTGCCATCCACTCACCCACCATGATCGTGTTTCCAGCAATTGCAACCGCAGAACCAAACTGATTGTTCAAAGCGCCATCATTTGGTGTGAGTTCTTGCTCCTGAGTCCACGTCGTACCGTTGCGCACGAACACATAGACCGCGCCAACTCCCGCAATGTTGTTTACCTTATGAATCGGCGCGCTAACAACTGCCGTGTCTCCATCAATCGCAACTGCGGCTCCGAACGTATCGCCGTTCACAACATCAGCAGG
Organism: Blastocatellia bacterium; assembly: GCA_003175865.1. Lineage (GTDB taxonomy): Bacteria > Acidobacteriota > Blastocatellia > Pyrinomonadales > Pyrinomonadaceae > PSRF01. The sequence goes on along the minus strand of PSRF01000099.1, from coordinate 4,967 downwards.
TAACAACTTCTGTTGCTGTGCCCAGCTACTCGCGCCAGTGCGAACGAAAACGTAAGCCCCGCCACGATTGTCCTGCGACGGCTGTCGATTCGCTCCGATCAATGCGGTGTTACCACTGATTGCGGCTGCATTGGCGAAGTTGTCGTTTTGCGTACCGTCGCTGGCAGTAAGGCGCGACTGCTGCGTCGGAGTCAACGGTGCGACTTGTTGTTGACTCTCAGTTTGTGCCTTCACGTTCACAACCCAGATCGGTAGTAGTGCTGAAAGAGAGAAAAGGACGAGTAGATTTATGAAGTATCTGATTGAAACGAGTCGGGCCATGTTCCTATGCCTCCTTTAGAGCCGAAAAGAACCTGAGATGTTTAAACGATGCTGGACGAACTTCGCTGCGGTTGGTTCAGCGAGTATTGATTAATGCAGACTTACGTCCCAATCGTTTTTGAGGTCTTGTCCAGCACACCAGCACATTAGAAAAGGCTTGAGATAAAGTCTTTGGAAAGTTCTGGAAAAGTTCTCCAAAATTTCTCGGGGGATTTGGAGTCCTTTAGGACCACATTTGGATGACGAAATATCCCTTTAGCTTTTGCTCAAATTATAGATCGCACAGCACATCTTCTGTTCACAATTTTCTTGACTTAACAATTCCCTTGGACTAGAGTGCGCGCACACTCCCGACCCCGACAATTAAAAATAAAAAGCCCAGCTACTTTTCTTTTGAGATTGCAGGAACGACTGCTTCCTGTTCTTCTCTCACAACTGAGGTGTTCCCTTAGTTACTTCTTCGTGAGAGAGCAACCCGTCACTCGGGTCCACCCCCAGACCAGAGTTGCCTCGCAAAACTTACATAGGGTTTCAGTTCACTAACGGTTTTTAACTTGCGCGCTAAGCTTAGCGGTTCGCCGTCGGGTTAGCCGCTGGTTTTGCGAAGAAGTGTGCGCAGCAGCTCTCAGGAGGTAAATCTATGAGGAGGAGAGTTTTACAGGTTCTGACCCTGTTTCTATTCGCCTTGGCACTCGCCCTTCCACTGAGTCTCCCCGGATCAGTGGAAAGTCAAAGCGCCACAGAAGCACCAACCACTGATATGGACGCCAAGACCGATGATCTTTTCAATGGTTTTGGTGCACGGGGAACTCCAGTTAATGATTGCGTCGCTGAACCTGTCCCACCTACTGCCCGCGGCAACGGACGGTTTGAAGATAACAAGTTCATTTTTTCTGAACGTGAAACCATTGCAGACGGACTTGGCCCAACTTACAACGATGTCGGTTGTGTTGAGTGTCATCAGTCAGTCGACGTTGGTGGATTTAGTCAGACAATGGAATTTCGTGCCGGACATATCACCAACGGACAGTTTGTCGACGCACCCGGAGGCCAATTAATACACGCCCGCGGTACTGACTCCGATGTAGTCGAACACATTTCAACCGCTGAAACCGTCAAAGCATTCCGCGTAACCACCAGCACTCTTGGTGATGGTTTCGTGGAATGCATTTCCAACACAACTCTCCAAAACAACGTCGCCGCTGAACCATCTGGTCAACGCGGCACCCTAACCACAGTTCCAGTAGTAGAAGCCAATAACGCTCTCCGGGTAGGTCGCTTCGGCTGGAAAGCACAGCAAGCAAGTCTCCTTTCCTTTGCGGGGGACGCCTATCTGAACGAGATGGGTATAACGAACAAGTTCGACGGCTTCGGTGGTCGAAGCTCGTCGGACCCCAACGCAGGTACTTCAGAGAATCCCGCGAGTACTGCAGACGGCGTTCTCAACGTAACCTTTCCGTCACCTTTTGATCCGGTTGCGGATCCTGAAGACGACGGTGGCGACGTTTTGGCGTTTGCCGATTTCATGGCTGCGACCCGAGCACCGGGTCGTCAAAATCCCTTGCCAGCAGCGGCAGTACGCGGCGATTCACTTTTCAACTCGGTAGGCTGCGCCGTTTGTCACACTAGAACTTTCACAACTGCGGCACCGGGCACACTCATTAATGGTGGCGCATTCACAGTTCCAACGGCGCTAGGTAGCAAAATCATTCATCCGTTCAGCGACTTTGCGCTGCACGACATAGGCACTGGTGATGGGATTGTCCAAAACGCCGGTCAGAGCTCCGCGAACCAGATGCGCACAGCACCACTCTGGGGTATTCGCGGGCGTAACAGGCTGATGCACGAAGGACTGAACATCACCATCTTCGATTCAATCGAACTCCACGCAGGGCAAGCCACTTCAGCTCGCAACGCCTTCAACTCGTTGAGTGGGGGCCAACGCTCTGACTTAATCGCTTTTGTTCTGTCGCTTTGACGACAAACTGAGCCTGACCACTAAACCGAGTTGGGAGTTTCGGCTCTCAACTCGGTCCACTTCCTCCAAATCGGGCACTAACAGCAGAGAACCGAGAGCGGTAGCGACCGAATGCTAAACACAATTGGAGAGTCCAATAAACACGTATTTGACCCACCAAGTTGTGTCTGGCATCCGGTCGCTACCGCTCTCGGTTCCCTATTTATGATAGCGATGAGTCACATTCCACCTGCAACTTCCGTAGGGAGGCCGGCACAAAATGAGATCCACGTATCTGTTATGCCTCGTGCTGCTTATGAGCGGATGCGCCAAAACTAACAATCATTTAGTCGAACAAGCGCCGTCGTATCAACCACAGCCCAGTTCAGCATCCACTCAACTACAGCTCCCCAAAGTTTCGGCGCCAAAACTAGCAGACGTGGAAGAAGCTATAAATCGAGTTTTCAAGCGGGCGGCAAAATTGGACCAGACAACCCATCCAAATTTCATCGTGGGCGATTTCAACGGCGATCAGTCTGAGGATCTCGCCGTCGTTTTGAAACCTGTCGAGCTCGCAGCTATGAACGAAGAGTACCCCGCATGGTTGTTGCGAGATCCACTTCTGCAAACACAGTCGCGATCTACGACACTGCGCATTGCTGAGAATGAAACTCTGTTGGCTGTGATTCACGGCTATGGTCCAAATGAATGGCGGGATGCGCAAGCGACGCAGACTTTTCTGCTGAAGAATGTTGCTGTCGCAAATATGGAAACAAAGAAAGCTGTGGAATTCCTGAAGGGACACCCTGGCCGCAAGTTACCACGTGCACAAGGTGATGTAATTACCGAGACACTCCAAGGCTCGCAGGGCTGTCTCTACTATTCGGGCGCGAATTATCGATGGTACGACCCGAATACGTTTAGAGGCGAATCGGATCTGAAGACCGTGCACACTGGCATGAAGAAAGATCAATGACATTTGTCTCGACGTATTGCGCGGACCGCCCCAACCACAGTTAAAACAAAGGAGGACTGCTACATGAAGAGATATCTATTTCCAATATCAATTGCGCTATTTCTCCTCAACGCGACGATAACTCAACAAAGCTCAGCGCAGGAGATCACCGCTACTAGTACACCCTCCGTTGAATTCATCTCAGTTGATGAACTCAAATCGAAACTGTCTGCGAACGCTCCGGTCACAATCATCGATGTGCGGGCATCGGATGGTTACGCCGATAGTAGCGAGAAGATTAAAGGGGCAATTCACATCAAAGTCCGTCGCTTGCGTTCGCGTCTCGCCCTACCACCGCTCAAAGATGTCCCGCGCGATCGCGAAGTTGTGACCTACTGTGCTTGTCCTTCGGAAGAATCTAGTATTGAAGCAGCAAAGATCCTGCTGATGAGTGGTTTCAAGAACGTTCGAGCTCTGAAAGGTGGATGGCAAAGTTGGCTTAGGGCAAACGGGCCCGTTGAATCGAAGCCGAGAGGCATGTAAGACACGGCCTTCCAGTTGATGCGTTTCTGTTGAAAGTTAAATACAATGAGCATGATAACGACAAAGAGCTATTGGAACAGGAGCGAAGCAACTGAATCCGACAGTTCGCGGTTCGACGTTGAAACCAGTCCTGTTCGAAACTGGTTGAGAGGACACCCCTATCTTAGAAATCAGGAATCTCGGATGCGTGCGCGGCGATCGGAGACTCTTCGCCAGCCTTAATTTCTCAGTTGATCCCGGAACCTTCGTTCAATTGACGGGACCTAACGGCAGCGGAAAAACCAGCTTGTTGCGTATTCTTTGCGGGTTACTAGCCCCTGCCGAGGGGCAAATTCTTTGGCAAGGTGCGAACATTCGCTCGCTTGGTGAGGAATATTTCACTTCCGTCACTTATCTTGGTCATCGACACGGTGTAAAGGATGAACTCTCTCCGTTAGAAAACCTCAGAGTTTCAAACGGACTGAATGGGATTGAAATTACCGAGGACCGAGCACTCGAAGTCCTGGAGACTTTAGGACTCGCAGGGCGCGAAGACCTTCCGGCACGCCTTTTGTCTGAGGGGCAAAGGCGGAGGGTCGCGCTTGCGCGACTTGTTGTTTGTAATACAACACTGTGGTTACTCGACGAAGTTATGACGTCGCTTGATAAAGCGGCGATCGGATTAGTGAGATCTTTGATTGAGAAGCACCTGACTGATGGTGGAATGGCCATCGTAGCAACGCATCAGGACTTAGGTTTGACGACGTCTTCAATCCAGCGACTAGAACTCGCAACGTGAGCGCGCCTTCGACTCTTTCGATGTTGCGCTGGATCGTTTGGCGCGATCTGATACTTGCGTGGCGTCGCCGCGCAGACGTGCTGTCGACTTTGTTTTTCTATGTGATCGTCGTTAGCTTGTTTCCGCTTGGTATTGGTCCGGAAACGCAACTGCTTAGGTCGATCGCTCCAGGCGTAGTTTGGGTTGCTGCGTTGTTGGCCTCCATGTTGTCGCTGGGTCGCGTGTTTGCGAACGACCACCAAGATGGCACACTTGAGCAGATGCTCCTAACACCGCAGCCGTTATATCTCGTGGTGCTTGGTAAGGTATTTGCACAGTGGTTGGTTGCGGAGGTTCCGCTTGTGATATTTGCCCCATTGTTGGGTTTGCAGTTTGATCTTTCAAAAGACACTTTAGTGATCCTGACGCTGACA
>PSRF01000222.1 GCA_003175865.1 Blastocatellia bacterium | reverse complement strand
GGAGCAATCAATGCACTTCGAAAACGCGACTTCGATGTAGTCCTCATGGATCTGAATTACGCACGCGATACAACTTCAGGTCAGGAAGGCCTCGACTTGCTGACGAGCATTCAAGCGATCGACAAGACGCTTCCAGTCGTGGTGATGACTGCCTGGGCCACGGTTGATTTGGCAATCGAAGCCATGCGTCGAGGTGTACGCGACTTTGTACAGAAGCCCTGGGAAAATGGACGGCTGCTTACAACTATTGAAACTCAGATTCAGAAACGACGTGTGCAGCAAAGACGAATTGAGTTGCGCGTGAGGAGGCGCAGGCGAACCAATAGGTTGCAACAGGAATTAGACGAGGCTGCTGACATTCAGAAGGTTTTACTTCCGAAGAAGATGCCACAGCTGGAAGGTATTCAGATTTCCGCCGAATGGCAGCCGGCTTATTCCGTTAGCGGCGACTATTTCGATGTCCTCCAATTCTCAAAAGATCAGATTGGCATTTGCATAGCCGATGTGGCTGGCAAAGGTTTACCTGCGGCGTTATTGATGTCGAATCTACAGGCGACTCTGAAGTCGTACAGCTCACCAGACGTCTCACCGCGAAAGTTGTGTGGTCGGATCAATGACATCGTTTGCGACAATACCAGCGAACGCCGATTCATCACTTTCTTCTATGGAGTAATTGATATCAAGCAACGAACCTTCACATATTCCAACGCGGGACATAACCCACCATTTTTAATTCGACACAACGGCGATTCACTCAATTTAGGAGAAGGCGGCGGGGTGCTCGGTGTTCTTCATGACCAGACTTACACAGATAAGACTATCACTCTGGCTTCGGGCGATCGGCTGGTGTTATTCACTGACGGATTTACAGAGGCAAGAGATAAAAACGATGAAGAGTTCGGTGAACACCGATTGCGCGACCTCTTGATCAATCAACGAAGACTCGGCGCTGTAGATTTGCAAATGGAAGCGATGCGGAGTGTGACTGCGTTCTGCAATGGCAGATTCGGTGATGACGTAACACTGATGGTGGTGGCGATCGAGTGAAACCATAAAGTTAGAACCGCCGGCGGTGGCGGTGGGTGATCTCAAGAAGTAGCGCCATGGATTTGAAAGATCAAGCACCGGGTGTTCCTCGACAGTAATGGTCTGACAGATCGGCAATCTCGCTCGAGTCGGATTGGAGATAACAACCGTGGATTCAATAATCAAAGACATCCGTTATGGCATCCGCAGTCTAATGAAGCAGCCTGTCTTCAACGCGATCGCAATCATCACGCTTGCGCTCGGCATTGGAGCGAACACTGCGATCTTCAGCGTCGTTAATGCCGTCCTGTTGCAGCCACTGCCTTACAACGATGCCAGTCGCATTGTCCGCATTAATGAAACTGAAGGTCGCGGCGGGATGGGTGTTTCGCCGCCGAATCTCGTGAATTTTCAGCAAGAGAACCAAACATTCGAGAGTATTGCCGGCTATGCTGGAGGCAGCTTCATCTTGACCGGCGTTGGAGAACCTTTCCGACTTCAGACCGCAGAGGTATCGCACGAACTCTTCTCGGTTCTCGGCATTAAACCTATCCTGGGCCGCTCGTTCAGCGCCGACGATGAAAAATTTGGTCAAGGGTATGTTGCAATAATAAGTTTCGAACTTTGGCAGAGTCGCTTTGGAGCAGATCGCCAATTGTTGGGGCGCCAAATTGCGCTTGACAGTAAGAGCTACACAGTCATCGGCGTAATGCCTCGCGAGTTTGAGTTTCCGATTCAGCCGGAGAAAGTTGAAGTGTGGACGCCTTTGGTTGTGGCGGACAACATGGACCAACTCCGAGGCGCTCATTACCTCGACGTTGTTGGGCGGATGAAGCCGGGCATTTCTTTGTCGCAAGCGCACGCAGACATCGAGACAATCACCTCCCGGCTCGCGCAGCAATTTCCAAATCTTGTGTCAGGTAAAACCACGGTTGTGCCCCTCCAGCAAGATCTGGTGGGCGAGACACGATCGTACCTATTTATACTGACTGGCGCAGTTCTCTTTGTCTTTCTCATTGCGCTGGCAAATGTCACAAGCCTAATGCTTGCGCGCGCTGCTGAGCGACGAAAAGAGATTGCGTTGCGAACGGCGCTGGGGGCAAATCGATTGCGCGTCCTCCGGCAGTTGCTGATCGAAAGTATGGTTCTTTCTGTCCTTGCAGGAGCAATGGGAACTCTCATTGCTGCCTGGGGTACCGACTTTCTAATCGCGATCGCTCCACGGGATTTACCGCGTTTGCAGTCTGCCCACATTGACAGTCGAGTGCTGCTGTTCACCAGCGCGGTCTCTGTGATCAGTGCTCTCATTTTGACATTGCTTCCCGGCTGGCGAGCAGGAGTAACAGATCTCCAAAAGACGCTGAACGCAGGCGACTGCAGAAGTAACACTGCGCCCCGTCAGGGTTTGCGTAAGGCACTTGTAGTGGGTCAGGTGACGTTGGCCCTGATGCTGCTGTGTGGCGCAGGCCTATTAATCAAAACATTGTGGAAGTTGAATTCTGTGAACCCCGGCTTTGATCCGGAAAGTGTGCTGGTCGGTGAACTCGTCCTGCCAAAAACAAAATATCCCGATCCGAACCGGCAATCGATCTTCTTCCAGCAGCTGATCGAACGTCTCAAGACGATTCCTGATGTCGAGGCGGTAGGCGGGACGAGCAATCTACCCCTGAGCGGCACGAACATGGTCTTCCTGGCCTCAATCGAAAACGAAAGTAATGCGTCTATTCCCACCGGCTTTCGAGCTGTCAGTCATGACTACTTTCGCACAATGCGCATTCCGCTGCTGAAGGGCCGCGCGTTCGACGACCGCGATTCGGCGGAGAGTCAATCCGTCGTTGTGGTCAATGAGACGATGGCCCACCGGATCTCACCCAATGAAGAGGTATTGGGAAAACGTATCAAGCATGGGTTCAAGAAACAGGTTGCGGAGATCGTCGGAGTCGTTGGCGATGTTAAGTATGCCGGTCTCGATCAGGAATCAAAGCCGGAGATGTATGCGCCTTTTGCGCAGCGGCCCTGGCCGTTCATGCGTATTGTTGTCAGAGCTAAGAGTGGCTCCGCGGCACTGGCAGCCGCGCTTCGCGAAGCAACAAAGGCCATCGACAAGGATCAACCGGTGGACAAAATCACAACTATGTCGGAAGTCGTCAACGGTTCAATGGGCACGCGCCGGTTCTACATGGAATTACTCGGTACGTTCGCAGCATTAGCCTTGTTACTCGCCATTATCGGCATCTATGGAATCGTTTCTTATTCAGTTATCCAGCGCACGCGAGAGATTGGTATCAGGATCGCGTTGGGCGCGCAGCAATTTGACGTGCTGCGTCTCATGCTGAAAGAGGCATTATTGCCGACATTAATTGGCGTGGCTTTGGGCTCCGCAGGTGCGTTTGCGGCAACGCGCGTACTGGCAAGCTTGCTGTTCGAAGTCAAGCCACATGATCCTGCTACATTCATAAGTCTGTCATTGTTGCTCGCCGCAGTTGCTTTGGGCGCGAGTTATCTGCCCGCGCGACGAGCAACAAAAGTCGATCCATTGGTGGCATTGCGATATGAATGACCTCTGCCATCCACGAACACGTGTTGAAGTGGTGTGGGCAGCGAGGAACAATCAAAAGTTGGCGAAGGTTTCATAAAGCGGAGGAAGGAACGATGATCAATCTCTGGAGGGATATTCGCTATGGCATGCGCGTACTCATCCGGCGACCCGGTTTCACGTTGATTGTCATTGCCACACTCGCCCTGGGCATCGGAGCAGATACCGCTATCTTCAGTGTCATCTACGGCGTGTTGCTGCGGCCTCTGCCTTATCGAAACGGTCACGAATTAGTTGTACTGCACCAGCAAGCACCGCTGGCCAACATCAACGATCTGCAGTTTTCAGTCAAGGAAATTGAGGACTATCGCCAACAGAATCAGACACTCTCCGAAGTCGTCGAGCATCATTCGATGAGTTTCATTCTCTATGGCGGCGATGAGCCGGAGGATATTCAGACCGGCGTCGTTTCGGCGAATTTCTTTGAAGTCCTGGGAGTCAAACCGCTACTCGGACGAACCTTTCTACCTGGCGACGAAGGCCGCGGCGCGGAAGGCGTGATGGTCCTGAGCTACAAGTATTGGCAGCGCAGCCACGGCGGCGACCCGAACATCATCAATAAGATTTTCACGATGAATGACCGACCTCACAAGGTCATTGGAGTGCTGCCGCCTATTCCGCAGTATCCGAATGAAGAAGATGTCTACATGCCGACTTCTTCCTGTCCATTGCGCTCCTCTGATGCGTTCATCGCTAATCGAAACCGTCGGTTAATGGATGTTTTCTGCCGCGTAAAACCTGGCATACAGCGCGAGCAAGTCCAAGCTGATCTAACTACCATTGCCAGTCGTTTGGAACAAACTTACCCGGACTCCTATCCGGCCACCCGCGGATATCGCACGACATTATCATCGTTGCAACAGGAATTGACTCGGCGCGCACAGCCTACGTTCCTGGTCCTACTCGCAGCGGCGACACTGGTGCTGCTGATCGCCTGTTTCAATGTCGCCAATCTTATGCTCGCGCGCTTGATGCAACGCGAACGTGAGTTCGCATTGCGTTCCGCAATGGGCGCAAGCCGGTGGCGTTTGGTCCAGCAGTTATTAACCGAAAGTTCGCTACTTGCGGTTGCAGGCGGCGTCGCGGGTATTTTACTCGCGGCGAACGGCCTCAACTTGCTGGCCGGCTTTGCGGCTCGCTTCACTACTCGCGCCGCCGAAATCAAGATTGACAGCGCGGTGCTGATCTTCACGCTCGCAGTCTCGTTGTTCACCGGCCTCATCTTTGGTTTGTTACCAGCACTGTCGATGAAAGCAAGTCTTTCGACAACGATGAAAGAAGGCGGTACGTCTTCGTCAGGCATCATGCGTAATCGTTTACGTCGTCTTTTGGTAGTCGCGCAGGTGGCCGTCTCCTTCACGTTGCTCATTGGCGCGGGACTGATGCTGCGCAGCTTCATTAAGCTTCAACAAGTTGATCCAGGCTTCAATCCTGAGCGCGTTATGGTTGTGCGAATGAATCCGAATTGGATCAAATACAAAGTAGATCAGTACCGCGACTTCTACCGGCGTCTTGTCGAGAAGATGAAAAATCAGCCAGGCGTCGAAGATGTTGCGATTGCAAGCAGCTATCCGCTGAGGTCGACTGATGGGCCGTCGTACAGCGACTTGAGCATCGAGGGCCGACCGCAAGACAAGAGCGAACCGACGTTACGTGCGGATTTGCGCTACGCTAGTCCTGACTTCTTCACGACCATTCGCATGCCTCTCTTGAAAGGGCGAGTCTTCTCTGATGCTGATCGTCAGGGTGCGCTGCCCGTAGCCCTCATCAATCAGGCGATGGCACGCCATTACTGGAGCAACGCAGACCCGATCGGCAAGCGAATCAGTCTTCCTCAGCTCGACGGTCAATGGCGCGAGATTGTGGGAGTCGTTGGCGATGTCAGACAGTACGGCTTAGAACAGGATCAAACCGATGCTGCTTATGTGACGCTGGATCAGGGCGGGTTCAGACGTTGGAGCTATCTCCTCGTGCGCACGACCGCAGAGCCAACAACTATGATCAAACAGATGCGCGCAGCGGTTCACGAAATAGATCCAGAGACCGTTGTTGATCGGGAGACCACACTGGAGCAAGCGCAACGCGAAGCGTTGACCTCACCACGTCTGACAATGCTGCTTATCACTCTGTTTGCGCTGACTGCGCTTGTTATTACAGCAGCAGGCATTGCGGGCGTGATGGCCTTGTCGGTCAGTCAACGTAAGCAGGAATTGGGCATCCGTCTCGCGCTTGGGGCCACGCCGCGAAGTGTGCTCTGGATGGTCCTTCGGCAAGGAATGGTGGCAGCGCTTCTTGGCCTGGCCATCGGGTCCGTTGCTGCACTAGCGCTCACGCGAATGCTCAGGACGCTTCTCTTTGCAATCGAACCAACCGATCCCTTTACATTTATTGCGGTCTCGTGCGTGCTTGCCACAACTGCCTTCATCGCATGCATCGTGCCCGCTCGTCGTGTCACGAGCATTGATCCAATGACAGCGCTACGGTGTGAATGAACCAGCGCGAGAAAGTCTCTCCGCAATCGGAACGACATCATGCACTCAATGATTCAAGACCTTCGCTATGGCATTCGCAGTTTATTGAAACATCCTGGCTTCAGTGCAGTCGCTGTGATCACGCTAGCGCTAGGCATTGGGGCGAACACAGCGATCTTCAGTGTCGTCAACGCGGTATCATTACGCCCACTGTCTTACCCTCATGCCGATCGCATTGTCTACGTGCTCGAAGGCAGGCTGTCTGATCCGAAGTTCGAAGGCTCGTACTCGCCGCAAAACTTCATCGACATGCGAAGCCGCAATCACAGCTTCGATTCCTACGCTGCGGTCAATTTCGTTAGCTTCACTTTGACAAGCGATCGACAGCCTGAAGCTCTCAATGGGGTTTTGGCGTCTGCTGATTTCGGACGAGTAATCGGGGTGACGCCAGCGCTCGGTCGCTGGTTCACCACCGAAGAAGACGTCGCTGGCAAAGAACACGTCGCGGTGATCAGCGATGGATTGTGGAAGCGCGGCTTCGGCGCGGATCCGCAGATTGTCGGGAAAAGCATTCAGCTGAACCTCGAGCCGTACACGGTCATTGGAGTCATGCCACCCGACGACAACTTCCCAAGCGCCAATTACGAAGTCTGGGCACCCCTCGCGCTTGAGTCTTCGAGGTACGATCGCGGACATGGATTTTTGCAAGGTGTGGCGCGACTAAAACCGCACGTGACTGTCGAGCAGACGCGCGTCGATCTCCAAAACATTGAGGAGCAAATCAAAACAGAGAGTCCTTCATGGGGCAGGGATCTAACTGTAAGAGTGGTGCCATTGCGCGAACACCTCTTTGGCGATCTTGATCGGCCTTTGATGATTCTGCTCGGCGCGGTGGCAGTTGTGTTACTAGTCGCCTGCGTCAACGTAGCGAATCTAATGTTTGGACGCGCGACCACCAGATGGAAGGAAATGGCACTGAGGAGTGCGCTGGGTGC
>PSRF01000001.1 GCA_003175865.1 Blastocatellia bacterium | reverse complement strand
AGGCGAGTCGGGGTCATCCTCGGCTCGCTTTTTTCTTCGTAGCCTTTGTTTGAGCTGAGTAATGGGACTACATGGTCCCGTCCGAAATTCTATAGACGAAATTAAATTTTTGGATATACTTTGCCATCCTTATTGGTTACGCCTCGTTCGTATTTTGAAAGAAAACGGCAGAGTTTGGCTGATCTCGGTGTCTACCTTCTCTTCGGAATAGTATCTGCAAGCATTAATGGCGAACCGACAAGTCTGGTCTTAAGTTTTACCTCTGCGCTCAGATTACTGACAACTGAATCTCCGGAATGGAACTGGAACCTGATGCGGAACCACGGTCTGTGCAATTCTATTGCGTAGCTCTAATTCCCAGGTACGAAGCTTTCCACTGCAATGACTTTGCAGAACACTTCATTGGAGGACCACATGCAAAATAAGAGCTTTCGAGCAAACAGCATTACTGCTGTTTGGGTCGTTGTAACTGTGCTTCTGATGTGCGCTGTTACCAGCATGGGACAGAGCAGCACGTCATCGGTGAACGGCAATGTTGTCGATCCGCAGGGCAACGTTATTGCCGGGGCAACTGTCACTCTTACGAACGCTCAAAGGAATTTTACTCGTTCGCAGACAACGACGGATGGTGGCAACTTCGCCTTTACTCTGATTCCGCCCGGCCAGTATCAGATTGAAGTTGAGGCCAAGGGCTTCAAAAAGGCGGTCGTCACCGAAGTTAACGCTCAAGTCGCAAAACCCACGACGGTTTCAGTTCCAATGGAAATCGGTAATGTCTCAGAGGCGGTGACGGTATCATCCGGTGGGGCAGAGGTCCTTATTAACAAAGAAGATGGCACACTCGGAAATAATTTTGTCAATCAACAGATTACACAACTTCCACTCGAAGCTCGTAGCCCGCTGGCCTTGGTAACTTTGCAACCAGCCGTGACGAGAGAAGGCTACGTCGCAGGTGCACGCAGTGATCAGTCGAACATCACTCTTGATGGTGTCGATATTAATGAAGCCCAAACTAACTCCGTCGGTGCTCCGGTACTTCGCTTGAATGCTGAAGCAATCGATGAGTTCAGGGTAACCACAGTCAATGCAAATGCAACCTCCGGCCGCTCCTCAGGTGCTCAGATTTCGTTGGTCAGCAAAAGCGGTAGCAATGATTGGCATGGTGCTTTGTTCTTGGCAAACAGGAACACGAGCACGACAGCGAACGACTTTTTCAACAATCGCGCGGGCGTCGCTCGTCCCAAGCTCATCCGTAATACGTACGGTGGCGCAGTTGGCGGCCCCATAATTAAAGACAAAGTCTTCTTCTTCTACAGCTACGAAGGTCGACACGACGTTAGTCAGACCGGCGTGACACGTATCGTCCCGCTCGCGAGTCTTGGTCGTGGGGAACTTCGCTACGTGAATCCTGCAGGTACGATTACAACCCTCACCACGGCGCAGCTCAATACCGTTTTCCCGGCGGCGCAAATGAACCCGATTGCGATCGCTGCTTTAAGGGATGCCGCTGCAAAGTATCCGGCAAATGATTTCACGGTTGGTGACAGCTCTGCGTCACGTTTACTAAATACGGCTGGTTTCCGATTCAACGCACCCACACCGGTTAAACTGAATTCGCATTCAGGCCGGTTTGACTGGAACATTAACAGTAAGCAGATTCTGTTCTTACGCGCCAATGTTATTTACGACCTTACGGGCGGCGTGCCTCAGTTCCCAGATACTCCCGCACCGAACCTGTGGTCTCATCCGTGGGGGTTTGTTGCCGGTCATACCTGGACGATCAATCCAAGATGGGTAAATAACTTCCGCTACGGAGAAACCCGCGAAGCGTTCAGCCAACAAGGCGACTCGGCGGCGAACGCGATTAGCTTCCGCTTCGTATTTTCTCCACTCGCGTTTTCGAGAACGCTGAATCGCATAACGCCGGTTCGTAATATCACGGACGACGTTTCCTGGACCAAAGGCAATCACTCAATCCAATTTGGAACGAACATCCGGCTCATTAGCAATCAGCGCACGACCTTTTCGAATGCATATGACAATGCAATCACAAATCCTTCGTTCTATCTCGGGGGTGGCAGCAGCATCTCAAACATCGTAAATGCATACTCGCCAATCGGCGCCGGTTTTGCTTCCGCAGTCCAAAACGCTACGACGGCGCTGATCGGAAGATTCTCTCAATACTCAGCTCTGTTTACTTTCAACAACGACGGCAGCCTTTTGCAGTCTGGTTCTCCTGCGATTCGCGATTTCAAGACCAGAGAGTATGACGCCTATGGACAAGACCAGTGGAAGATTACTCCAAACATGACGATCACTTATGGGTTGCGTTACAGCATTAGCGAACCCATCTGGGAAGCAAACGGATTCGAGACGACAACGAGCATTCCGTTGACGACTTACTTCGAACGTCGACTTGCCGGTGCCAAAGCTGGAACACCTTACAATGAGCTCATATCGATCCAGTTGTCAGGGAAGAAGAATGGCAAACCGCCGTTGTATAACTGGGACAAGAACAACTTCCAACCGAGGTTCGCGATAGCATGGTCACCCAGGGCAAAGGGATTCGTCGGGAAAATCTTTGGCGCCAACCACGAGTCAGTATTTCGCGGCGGTTTCGGAATTACGAATGACTATTATGGGCAGCAACTGGCTGTTTCGTTTGACCTGAATAACGCGTTAGGTTTCTCCTCGAGTCAAAACATCAATGCGAACACGTATAGCGTCACCGGAACCAGCCGACCGCTTGCTCCGCTATTTACTGGGTATGGTGCGTCTGTTCGTGCGCTGCCGGGCATCAGTCCACCAGGAAACCTGACATTTCCACAAACAGCGAAACTTTCTTCGGCTCGTCCAATTCAGAGTTCACTAGACAGTGCGCTAGTGGCGCCGATTAATTACAGCTGGAATTTCACATACGAGCGCGAACTGCCGAAAGGCCTTGTTCTGCAGTTGTCCTATATTGGCCGATCCGCTCAACATCTGATCGCTTCTCGCGACGTAATGGCCCTGAACGATCTCGTAGATCCGAAATCAGGTGTGGATTGGTATGCTGCGGCGGGTGTCCTCGAGGATTACAGACGTCGTGGCACGCCGATTTCGCAAATTCCTCAGTTGCCGTATTTTGCGAATCTCTTCCCGTCCAATTTGGCTCAGCTCATGAACGACAACTACTGGGGATTTGACGCCATCGACACGAGCTTAAATCAAACTCAGGCGGTCTATGCGAATGCCGACGCTGATTTTTACGGCAATGATTGGACCGACATTCAGGACGTGATTGACTCTGCTGTTAACGGCGGCCATTCCACTCTCAAGAATCTATTCTTCCAACCACAATATGGTGCGCTTTCAGCGTTCAGCAGTATTGCGAGATCCAATTACAACGCGGCGACTGTGACGGTCCGCGAGCGCCTGGGCACCTCATTGACAATGGACTTCAACTACACGCTCTCGCACTCACTCGACGACGCCTCCGGACTTGCTACCAGTGGTGCGTACGGTGGTGCCTTTATTCTCAATCCCATCCTGCAGCGGTCCAGCTACGCGAATTCCGACTTCGACATCCGTCACATCATCAACATGAACTCCGTTTGGCAGTTGCCTTTTGGACACGGTCATAAGTTCCTCAGCAACGGAAATAAGTTTGTTGAAGGCGCACTGGGCGGATGGCAGCTGTCGGGAATCTTCAGATGGAACTCCGGGTTGCCGGTAGGCTTCTATGGGGACAGTGGCGTTTTTGATGACACCAGATGGGCAACTAACTGGAACGTTCAGAGCAATGTCACCAGGACTCAACCCCTCGAACCTTGTCCGACACGTGGCGGCACCATCGCGCCGAAGCTGTTCGGTTGCAACACTCTCGACGCATATCGAAGCTTCAGAAATGCCAAACCCGGCGAGGCTGGTGACCGAAACGTGTTCCGAGTTCCTGGTTATATTGACCTGGACATGGGCTTAGGAAAGAGCTTTACAATGCCATGGAGTGAAAAACATAAACTCCAGATTCGTGTCGAGGCATTCAACATAACGAATACACAGCGCCTGGGTCAGTACGATACGAGTCGCACTGGTTTTGGTGTGGTGCTCGATCCACAATCAGCGACACCGCCTACAAACTGGTCCAACTTTACAGCGATCCAGGGAACACCGCGAGTAATGCAATTTGGTTTCAGGTATGAGTTCTAACGTTCGATTACCTGTATGATTCAAGCGGGCTGCAGCGTCAAGCTTCAGCCCGCTTCTTGCTCGTTCGGACATGCGCAATGAGAGCCATTGGGTCTGTTGTTCTGATCGTTGCGTTTACTCTCAGCACGCTTGCTCAGAGTGGTGGACACGTTCTCTTTGGCGACATCAAAGTAGATGAAAGCCAGGCCACGGGCTCAACAACGGCCACGTTTCAAGTGCTCCTGTACGCCGAATCAGGCAATTTGCAGATGAGGCAAACTGTCGGTGCAAATGGTCGATACCGCTTTCTTGATCTACGTAATGGCAGGTATGAAGTAGTAGTCGAGTTTGAAAATAGAGAAATCGCGCGCATCAGCGTTACGGTTCAATCGCCCTACAAGACAGACTTCCGGCGCGATATCGAATTGCAGTGGAAGAGCGACACTAGAGTCTCTAAACCCGGCGTTGTTTCTGCCACTGAGTATTACCCACGTTCCTCCGATCATCAGAACCTTCTAAAGCATTCGCGAGAAGCAGCCTCAAGAAAGGATTATGATCAGGCTATCACTCTGTTGCGACAAATTGTGGATGCGGATGATAGTGATTATCCGGCTTGGGAAGAACTGGGGACTAACTTCTTTATAGTTAAGAGCTATTTTGAAGCAGAGTCTTGTTATTTCAAGGCTGTCGAACTTCGCCCCAAATATGTGACAGCATTAATCAATCTTGGTCGTGTCAGGATCGTTCAGAAGAATCTAGATGGTGCTATTCAGGCACTGGAACGGGCGGTAACAATTCAGCCAACATCTGCGGAGGCCCAGTACTTTCTAGGTGATGCCTACTTGCAAGCAAAGCTCGGATCCAAGGCTGTTCCTCATCTGAATTCTGCGATCAAACTGGATCCGGCGGGCATGGCCGATGCGCACCTTCTGTTAGCTGCTTTATATGACGCCAAAGGAATGAAGTCGGAGGCGGCTGCTGAGTACACAGCATTTCTAAAGCAGCGACCTGACTACCCAGACCGAAAAAAGTTGGAAGCCTTCATCGCGGCGACAAAATCAAGACAGTGATCACCTACCGAGGAATTCCCATGCGTACATACTTCATGGCAGTCTTATTTTTGACCTTTGGCTTATTCGTAGTCCCGTCGTTTGGCCAGGGACGACGAGGCGAATCAACTTCCAATTCACGGCATATCGTTTATGGGGACATTAAGGTCGATCAGTCACAACTTGGCTCTGAGAAGCCTATTACACTCGATGTTACATTGTTCAACGAGTATGGGAATGCGCTGTCAAAGCAGCGGGTGCAAAGCAATGGTCGATATCGTTTCATTGACCTTCAGGATGGCCGTTATTACATCGTCATTGAGTACGAGAGTATGGAGCTTGATCGCTTTACGATAGATTTTTCATCGCAGTACAAGAGCGACATTCAGCACGATATCGAACTTCAAACTCGGGCAGTATCAGAGGCAACAAAAGCTGCCGTAATCTCAGCTGCAGATAATTACAACCGGAGTTCGAAGACATCGTCTGCATTTAATAAGGCCAAAGATGCGGAGAAGAATAAAAAATACGACGAGGCGACCACCTTGTTTCGCCAGGTCGTGGATTCTGATCCCGCGGACTTTCAAGCTTGGCTCGAGTTGGGAACAGTTTACTTTGCCCAGAAAAATTACGGCGAGGCAGAAAAGGCATTCAATCAAGCATTGGCGAAACATGCAGACTACGTGCCCGCGCTGATTAGTCTGGGCCGTTTACGTATCGTTGAAAAAAATTTCGATGGAGCCGTTGAGGCACTCTCGCAAGCTGTAAAGCTGCGTCCGGACTCTGCGCAAGCGAATTTCTTCCTCGGAGAAGCTTACCTGCAAATTAAAAAAGGCTCTCTTGCCGTTGGCTATCTGAACGAAGCTATCAAACTTGATCCGATCGGTATGGCCGAAGCCCATCTTCGCCTCGCTGCGCTCTACAATGCTGTAGGAATGAAAGATAAAGCAGCCGCAGAGTACGAATCGTTTCTTAAGAAGGTGCCGAACTATCCAGACAAGAAAAAGTTGGAAGATTACATAGCTGCAAATAAGAAATAATCCTACACACGGCGAAACAACGAATAAAGCGACGACGTAGAGATCCAGAATGGTAATACTGGTTTGTAACTCCGTTAGGAGTTGAATGTTTATAGCACTGGTAAAAGCCCTCCTTCGGCGCGGTTTGGAGGAGCGGAATTCAAGTTGCAATCGCACAGTCCAGTTACTTTCCGCTCCTCCAAACCGCGTAACCTCGGGGCTTGCTCTTAAGCTATAAACATTGCACTCCTACCGGAGTGACTTGCGCGACCCTCTTTAGCTTGTCGCTGCTTAGCAATTGAGCAAACTAAAGGTCGAACTGTGGTTGAACTCTCGAGCTCCAATGAGCAAGCGAAGGAAGCTGGTCCCTGTCTCATGAAACGATTCGTACTGCTGCTGCTCTGCCTTCTGATAACCCTTGACATCTCTTTCCCACATTCTCGTTCCAGCACGCAGTCATCGGTAACACAACCCGCGATAACAGCCATCACTGGAGTTACTCTCATTGATGGTTCAGGCCGTGCACCCTTAAAGGATTCAGTCGTCGTTGTAGTAGGCGATTCGATCACGGCGGTTGGACCACGCGGCCGTACTCAGGTGCCTGCAGGAGCTCGTGTGATTGACGGAAGTGGGTTGGTTCTCGCTCCCGGATTCATTGACACTCACAACCATTCGGATCGCGGTCTCGACGATGAGCCAACAGCAACCACACAAGTATCGCAGGGAATTACAACGATTGCCGTTGGTCAGGACGGTGGGTCTGCATTACCGGTTGGCGAGTATCTCAGCAAACTTGAGCACAACCCAGTTTCTCTGAACGTGCTCACGTTTGTTGGGCACGCCAGTCTACGCACGCGCGTAATGGGCGAGAACACAAACCGTACAGCGACAGACGACGAGATTTCAAAAATGAAGCAACTCGTCGAACAAGCTATGCGAGATGGCGCTTTTGGTTTGTCGACTGGACTTGAATACGAAACAGGCAAACCAGCAACGACTGAAGAAGTGATCGCACTCGCAAGTGTCGCAGGTCAATACGGTGGGATCTATATCAGTCACATTAGAGATGAAGCTGACAAAGCGTTCGATGCATTTGCCGAAGCGCTTCGCATTGGACGAGAAGGCCATTTGCCCGCGCAGATCTCACACATCAAGTTGGGAACAGTTGGCGTGTGGGGGCGATCACGGGACGTAGTAGCCATGATCGAAAAAGCACGTAAACAAGGTCAGGACGTCACCGCAGATTGTTACCCTTACGATGCTTGGAACTCGACAATACGCGTTTTAATTCCAAGTGGTCGGCACGACAACGTGGACGACGTGACGCGTGGTATTGCTGATGTTGGTGGTCCGTCGAACATCACGATCGTGAGTTGTCGCCCCCACCCTGATTTCGAGTTTAAGACTCTTGCTGACATTGCTCGTTTGCTGAGCGTCGACGCAACGCACGCCTACATGCAAATCGTCAAAGATGGTGGTGCGAGCATTGTCTGCCATTCGATGAAGGATGATGACATTCGCACTTTTTATCAACAGCGTTGGGTGATGGTGAGTAGCGATGGAGGAGTTGGATCAAGACATCCACGCGGCGCTGGTACTTTTCCTCGAGTACTTGGCCGGTTTGTTCGAGAACTACATTGGCTCGCATTGCCTGAGGCTATTCGGAAAATGACCTCGTTGCCTGCGTGGCGACTTGGTTTGAAAGATCGCGGCCTCATCAAACCTGGTTACAAAGCGGACTTCGTGCTCTTCGATCCCGCCACAGTTCTTGATCGGGCAACGTTTGAAAAACCACAACTCACTTCTGCCGGGATTCGCCAGGTGTTTGTCAACGGAGTCGAGGTGTGGGACGGAACCCAGGTGACAGGAAACAAACCGGGCAGGCCATTGCGGCACGCTTATGCAACGAGTCGCATAAGTCTGTAGAGAACCCCGACGCGTCGGGGTTCCCTTGTGTATCGTCATGTGAGGAGCCCATCGATCAACTCTTTGAGCCAATTGATATCGATTGGTTTGGTCAGGTAAGCATCGAACCCGGAAGCTTTCGCGTCGGAGCGGAAGTCCATTTCCTGATGTGCTGTCACTGCAATGATGAGAACCTGCCTCAACTTCTCGTTGTTTCGAATCAACTTTGCGGCATTGAAGCCATCCATCAATGGCAGAGTCAGATCCATCAAAATAACGTCAGGCAGCTCGCGATTCGCCGTCTCGACCGCGCTCTTACCGTCGGCGGCCTCAAACACAATGAAACCCTGTCGTTCCAGTTCGAGGCGCATGAAAAGACGTGTGTCTTCAACATCTTCAACTATGAGCACTCGCAGATCTTTTAAGTCTTTATCACCCATTGATCGATCAGCGACTTAAACGGGCACGTCACCGTCGTAATGACGTCCGCGATGGTCCATACCAAAGATGGACCAGTCCCCGCTGCAACCTGAATTCGGTGCGTTGACTCTAGGGATCGAGTGGCGCTCTGTCAAGAACATTCCTTGGAGTGCGGCGGCCCGGCGCCGCTTTGTTATCAAGGACAACGTTGATTCTGGTAGTTGTCGATCTAACAACGCGACGCTTCCGACTCGTCCGGATCGCACTCCAAAGTTGAACTCTGATTTGGTTGTTAATAAGTCCCAGCCTCCGTCGTTAACATTAACGACTTTGGAAATTGGAGTTGCTGACTGTAATTCTG
>PSRF01000084.1 GCA_003175865.1 Blastocatellia bacterium | reverse complement strand
ATATCGGCACTAAGGAAGCGGAGGTTATGAACGATGAAAGATTCGTGGGTGGGGATTGCCGTTCGGGTGCCTTTGGCGTGGCAATGTATATGCCAATGCAGCTCTGATCAAAGGATCGTCGATTTTCTAGCGAAGACATTGTCTTTGGAATTAGCACGCGAGGATCGCAATCGAGTCGTTGCGAATTGAAACAAATACCACCAACGTTGATGACCGATAACGGTTCAGAAGGAGATCAGCTTTCAGCGTCCTCGGATTTGCTAATTCTTTCACAATGTTTACAGAGCGATTGAGAACCAACGGTCTCTTTGACGAGGTGTAAAGCTTGTCCACTGCGGAGACGAGGTATGCGCAACCCGCATACTGTGTATTCGCCGTTGCGAATAACCAGATGAAAGACGGTGCTGTTATCAGTAGTTGCGTACATGGGCAACCGCGACATATGCGTTCTCTGAGAATGGTTTCTTAACGTGAATTCCATTCTTGCGACGTCCTAATAATCCCATGACGTTTTTCAAGAACCAGGTATTTCCATTCTTCAGCAAAGTAGCTGGCAAGTGCGGTGCCGTGTGGCATCAGGGACCAGCCTTGACCCGCGTTGCTATTTCGTCAACTTATTAAATCGAAGGTGGAGCCTGTGACTTTGAAACCATCAATCGCCAAATGACGTAAACTCACAGCACGTTTAGTCTGAACTTCACAACAAGTACCGGAATGTACAAATTATTCATTCTCGCGACACTTTCAACTTGCGCGTTACTCGGTCCGTTGGCAGGACCGTTATCCGCGCAGACAGCAACTCAAAACAAATCGGTTGCCGGCACCTGGCTTGGTGTTTTGTCAATCGGCGGCGCCAAGCTTCGTTTGGTTTTGCACGTCGAGGACGCTGGTAGTGGAGCATTAAAAGCCACTGTCGATAGTGTCGATCAACCCAACGGAAACAACTTGCAAGTCGACACCATTACTTACAAGGACAATGCCCTTCATTTCGAGATGAAAGCACTAACGATTGTCTATGATGGTGTGCTTAGTAAAGATGAGACGGAGTTTGTGGGCACTTTCAAACAAGGGACTGGTTCGATCCCTTTGACGTTCCGCAAACGGACGATTCAGACAGCAGTAGTGCAACGCGGACGGGTAACGCTCAAGAGTTGCGAGAGCCCTACACTTCCCGATGGGGCGCTCTGCGGAACGTACGATGTCTTTGAAGACCGCCAGGCACGAAGTGGTCGCAAGATCGCCTTGAACATTCTCCTATTGCCGGCCACGAACTCAAAACCCGCCCCGGACGCTTTGTTTTACTTAGCCGGGGGGCCGGGTGGGGCGGCGACGGCCTACGCAGGCGATAAGTTCATGGTCAGTTTACGCCGCAATCGCGACGTCGTGCTTGTCGACCAAAGAGGGACGGGGCGTTCCAACCAACTTGACTGTCCTTCGCCTGGATCGCCACAGGACATGCGCGGTTACTTCGGTGAAGTGATGGCGCCGGAAAGGATTCGAGCATGTCGAACCGCGCTCGAGAAGATTGCCGATCTGAAACTTTATACTACATCTATTGGCATGGATGATCTGGATGAAGTCCGCGCTGCGCTCGGTTATGAGCGAATAGATGTTTACGGTGGTTCCTATGGATCGACCGCGGCGCTGGTCTATTTGCGCCAACACGCGGATCACACCAGGACGGTTGCCGTGTTTGGTGTGGCACCACCCTCCGCGAAGTTGCCTCTGTCTTTTGCTAAAGGTACGCAGGACTCCATGGATCGAATGTTTGCTGATTGCGCTGCAGACCAGGCGTGCAATGCTGCATTCCCTAACCTAAAAGAAGAATTCAAGAAAGTAATAGCGATGTTTGATGCGGGTCCTGTCGAGGTCTCCGCACCTAATGTTTATACAGGTGAGACTCAGAAGGTGACTGTAACGCGCGACGCGTTTGTCGATTCGATTCGTCAGCTGCTCTACGTTCCAGAGGCAGCTGCGGCATTGCCGTTATTAATCCATTTAGGAGCGAGCGGAAATCTTGGGCCAATGATCGGAACAGCGTTTCAGGTTGTGTCGCAGATTGATGCCAAGATCGCGCGAGGGATGTCGTTCTCAGTTCTTTGTTCTGAAGACACACCTTTCATAACTGAAGATGATTTAAAGAAGGCGAATGCAAACAGCTTTTATGGTGATGCACGGACACGGCCCACAATCAGAGCCTGCGCTGAATGGAACGCAGTGAAAGTGCCGGCGACATTTCTCGATCCAGTGAAGTCAGATGTGCCGGTGTTATTGATCAATGGAGAGCTTGATCCAGTGACACCTCCATGGGTCTCTGAACCGATAGCGAAGTATCTAACCCGCAGTAAGCTGGTTACGATTAAGAATGGAACTCATACAGGTTATCCTTGCATCGACAGCTTAGTTGCAGATTTTATCGACAAAGGAACAACTGAAGGTCTTGACTATTCATGTGTGGACAAGATCACCCGTCCAGCTTGGACCATCCCGAGTAAGTAGTTAATTCTCCGCGCCTCCTCAGCGTCCTCTGCGCCTCTGCAGTTCTTTTATTTGCGCGAATTATCAACCGCAGAGGCACATAGGACGCTAAGGAGGCGCAGAGAAAACCCATTTGCTACACTCCTGCGGTGGATCAAAAACAACTGAAAAGACTTTCCGGGGCTCGCAAAGCGCCAGTACCGGAATTTATTTCGCCACAATTGGCGACTTTGGTCGACAGTCCGCCCGAAGGTGATGAGTGGTTACATGAAATAAAGTTCGACGGCTATCGAATGCTGTGTCACCTGAACCGTGGTCGCGTGAAGTTTTGGAGTCGCAATCACAAAGACTGGACTGAAAAGTTTCCCGGTCTCGCGAAAGTAGTGAAAGAATTGCCGGTCACCAGTGTAATTCTTGACGGCGAAGTGATAGCGATGGACAGTGAAGGGCGCGCCAGTTTCCAAAAGCTTCAGCAGGCGTTTGGAACTACAGGTGATCGTGGCTTCGTGTTTCAAATCTTCGACGTCATCTACATTGACGGCTTCAACATCACTCAGACTCCACTGCGACAGCGCAAAGCCATTCTCGAAGAGTTACTCGCGGGTATCAGTAAACGCAGTCCGTTGCGGTACAGCGATCATGTCGTAGGCAATGGTCGACCATTTTTTAAACAAGCTTGCGATTACAAAATAGAAGGGATTGTTTCGAAACTCGCTGACTCACGATATGAGTCAACACGCAATCGGAACTGGTTGAAAGTTAAGTGCATTAAACGTCAGGAGTTTGTGATTGCGGGCTACACACCTTCCGAGAAAGGCTTCCCGGGATTCGGGTCGTTAATCCTCGGAGTTTACGACAAGGGCAAGCTGCGTTATGCGGGACGTGCCGGTACTGGTTTCACGATTAAACAGCGACTCGATCTTAGAAAGAAGCTTGACGAGATCACGAATAACAAGATGCCCTTCGCTGAAAAGCCAAAGGACCCCGGACTTCGGCATGCAGTTTGGGCAACACCTAAGCTCGTTGGTGAAGTAGCGTTCACCGAGTGGACCGCAGATGGATCGGTTCGTCATCCATCCTTTCAGGGACTGCGTGTTGATAAGAAAGCGAAGGACGTCGTCCGTGAAGACCCGACGTCCGATAAGCTTTAGTTTGTCGTCAAGATTAGGAACTATTGCCTTCGATTTAGTTGAGTAAGCTGAGAGATTCTGACAAGCTAAAGCTTATCAACATTGTCGAGTTTTCTTACGACAAAGAGAAATCTTTTCGCTGATTGCGGGATTAGTATCTCATCAACATCGACATTGGCGTTTGGAAGGTCATCCAGTAGACCAGTTCCTCCGAACAGCAACAGTGTTCCTTGTGCGGGTGCCCATGCGATCAGTGTCCGAACCTTCGTTTTGAACTCGTCCAAAGCACGGCACGAGATGAAGCCCACATCAGGAGTCGCGGTTTCTTCGAACGACTTCCCGAGTATTCTGCCGCGCTTTAACCCGAGCTGATTCATCGCTTCCCGAAGAAAGACAGTTTTCTTTTGCGATGATTCAATTAACGTAGTTTCGATATCACTTCGAACAATCATCGTCGGAATTATTGGAAGACCGGCGCCGGAACCAACGTCCGCAATGGTTGTGCCCGACGGCAAATGTTTAGTCAGCAGAAGCGACTCGAGCACATGTCTGATTGCAAACTCTTCAGGCGCACACGGGGCCACAAGGTGTAAACGATCATTCCAACGCAAGAGCAAGGTGTAATAGTCGGCCAGCCTCTCTAGATTTTCGCGTGAGATGTCGAGACCAAAATCCGACATGTTGGCGATAATTGCAGATGAAAACTCTACCGCCGGCTCAGGCATGTATAGATGCTACCACCGAATGTCCGATAAACTTTAGTTTGTATGACGGCACGTAAGCTCGAACTGAATCTGCGGTTCCCTTTTGGTTGAATAAATTCAATCTTAACGACAAGCTAAAGCTTATCGACTCAAATTTAGACATGATTGACGACATCAAAGCCCAGCACGAAAAACTCGGCAACGAAGTGACACGCATCATTACCGAGTACGTTTCGACACTTGACTCTCGTCCTGTTGCCTCGGAAGCAACACCAGCGCTTATCGAAGAGATGTTTGATGAGGAGTTCCCGGAGACTGGATCCAGTATCGATGACATCCTTGCGCGCTTTCGCAACGAGATCGCGCGACATGCAATGACTATTTCGAGTCCTCGCTATTTTGGCCAGTTCAATCCTGCTCCTTTGCCAATTGGTGTTTGGGCGGACGCACTCGCTTCAACGCTTAACCAGAACGCGGGTGCCTGGCGAAACGGACCAACGTCAGCAATCATCGAAACGCGTGTTGTGCGTTGGTTGTGCGACCTTCTGGGTTATGGACCAGAAAGCTTTGGCGTGCTTGCGAGTGGTGGGTCCGAGGCTAACTTGCTTGCGCTCAAGTGTGCGCGAGACGCTGCTAATCAGAACATCAAACAACGCGGCGTGCGTGTGGCTGCAGGCGACCTGGTCATTTACGCTTCGGAGCAATGTCACTTTTCGATTGAAAAGAGCGCAGACATTCTGGGCCTTGGTCGGGAGTTGCTGAGAAAGATTCCAACTGATGATCGGTTTCACATTCGCGTCGATGCCCTCGAACAAACAATTGCAAACGATCGAAAGGCCGGGTTGAAACCGTGTTGCATCGTTGGTGTTGCAGGTGCGACATCAACCGGCGTTATCGATCCGCTGGAGAGACTCGCCGAGATCGCGCGTGAGAATGGTTGTTGGTATCACGTCGATGCTGCCTATGGCGGCACATTGGCTTTCTCCGGGAAGCACAGGGCGAAACTGAATGGCCTAAGTCTCGCCGACTCGATTACCTTTGATCCACACAAGTGGATGTTTGTCCCGTTCGAATGCGGAGCGACGCTCGTGCGGGGAGGCGCTGGAGTGTTGCGAGAAAGTTTTGATAGCAGTCCGGAGTACTTGAACGAAGATCGCGGTGGCGCTGATGTACAGTTTGATTTCTTTCGCTATGGGCAGCTGGGCTCACGTCGATTCATGTCTCTCAAGCTGTGGATGGCGCTGAAGTTTATGGGACGTCAGGGCTATGCCCAAACTGTCGATCGTCAGATCGCGCTGGTGGAATATCTGGCTCAGCGCATTGATGGGTTACACGATTTTGCGCGTATCAGTCCGGTTGAAACGGCTGTCGTTTGTTTTAAATATCTGCCCGAGTCGTACAGAGAGGCTGAACCGGCGTTGCAGGATAGTCTGCAACAGAGAGTACAGCAGTACATTGAGCGCAGCGGAAAGGCCTGGCTGACCACAACAGTTCTTCACGGTAGACGTGCATTTCGCGTCAACATCAACAGTTTCTTGACCGAACAACGCCACGTCGATGATCTGTTAGAATTGCTGCAGCACGCGGGGAGGGAAGTGCTGACGACTTCATGACTCGAAAGCAGAGTATTCTTTGGCTCGGGCTCGTTCTAATTATCCT
Source organism: Blastocatellia bacterium (assembly GCA_003175865.1). Classification (GTDB taxonomy): domain Bacteria; phylum Acidobacteriota; class Blastocatellia; order Pyrinomonadales; family Pyrinomonadaceae; genus PSRF01. The sequence continues at coordinate 1,846 of PSRF01000084.1, read as the reverse complement.
CTACGTTCCCCCGGCGCAGGCACAGACAGGGCCCCGTTCACTTCCGGCAGTCACGTCTCAAGCCCAGTTTGATCTCATCGCAGTCACTTACGATCCGAACACACCTTACGCGTTACCGAATATCCTTTTCGTGATCGATCGCAGGGACAGCAACAAGATTTACTACGTCAACAAGAAGCGTTACAGCTTCCACAAAGATTTCATCAACGGCACTTATCTTTCGCTTGAGAGCGGAAAAGAATTTTTTGAGAACAACTATCTAAAGCCGAATCGTCGTTTCATTCTCGGATCGATTGCTTATCAGACGCCAATCAAACGCTGGACCTATGAATTCTGGGAGGGCGATCTGATTTCCACTGAGCAGATACAGCTTGCTGGAGAGATTATCAACAAGACATTCTTCGCGCCGGTTGCTTTCAAACCAAATTCTTTGCGTCAGGATGAAGCGTCGCGTTCACTTGCCAAAATCGAGCGTATCCTGCAAAGCGACATAGCACGCGAACGCGAATACGAGGCATTGAATATTGCGAAGGGACTGGGTCGTATCCACGTCATCAACAAGCTCGACGATCATGTTGAGATTGGATTCAACGAGATTCTTGTTCTCGATGAAGTTCCGGTTCAATTGCCACCAGTCGCTGGAATAATCACCTCACAACCTTCGACGCCGCTGTCGCACATCAACCTGTTGGCGAAAGGTTGGGGCATACCAAACGCATACATAAAGAACGCGAAAGAACTCCTGAAGCAATACGACGGTTGGTGGGTCGCGTTCGAAACAAAACGCGAGGACTATTCAATTAAACGCGCTGACCTTAATCAACTGAATGAATACCAGCGGCGTTTAAAAGAACGACTCGATGTAATAAAGCCTCATTACAATCTTGATGAAACTCGATTACTCGGTCTGGCCCAACAAAGAAAGAGTTCAAGCATCGCATTTGGTGGCAAGTCTGCGAATCTCGGTGAAGTGATGAATGCGCATTTGCCGGGGATCATAGTTCCAAATGGATTCACGATTCCTTTCTACTACTACGACGAATTCATCAGGCGCAACAACATCGACGATGCGATCTACACACTCATAAACGATCAGAAGTTTGTTCATGATCCAGCGTACCGGCGCGCCCGCTTGACAGAGTTGCGCGAAAAAATTCAACAGGGAACGTTTGATCCTGCATTGCAAAAGGAAGTAATCAATCGTGCAGCGCATGAGTTTCCCGGCAAAGGATTGTTTGTCCGCAGTTCTTCTAATTCCGAAGACCTGCCGAAGTTTAGCGGCGCAGGTCTCTACACAACGGTGCCAAACGTGCGTGGCGATCGGGAGTTGATTGAGGCAATCAAGACAGTCTGGGCGTCGCTGTGGAATTTTGAAGCCTACGAATTTCGTGAGAGGGCAAACGTTGACCACTCGAAGATCTTCATGGCGGTGTTGTTGCAGGAAGGAATCAACTCAGAAAGTTCGGGTGTGATGATCTCCACCGACCCCTACGATAAGGAAAACAGTGGTGCGATCTATATCAGTGCAAAGAGAGGGTTGGGTATTAAGGTTGTTGAGGGACAACGGATCGCGGAGCAGATCATCTTTAGACCGCGCACGAATGCCATCCAGGTTTTGACTCGTTCGGCTGAAGATAGTCTTCTGACATTCGACGAACAGGGTGGAGTCAAAGAGGTGCCGATCACTGGTGATCGAGTTGTTCTGACTGACGAAGTGATTCGGCGTTTGGTAAAGGCTGCGACTGAAATCAAACGAGTGTTTGGGAGTCATGATCAGGACATTGAGTGGGCTTACATGAAGGGACAGATTTACATCGTACAGTCTCGACCTTACATTCCGGGTTAA
>PSRF01000045.1 GCA_003175865.1 Blastocatellia bacterium | reverse complement strand
ATCACAATCGAACCTGCGATTGTGATTCGACCACCTACTCTTCTCTTTGGGATCAGTTGCATTGGATGTTCTCCTTGGGTCGACGTTGGTTCGTATGCGGCTTGCCGCTGCCCTTGCGGAAAGGCTTTGCCTTTCCGATGTAGCATCACAAATTGTTCGCGGCTACGCCGCCGAGGCAGAGCCTCAAGGAATTAAAGCTGTCCTCGGAAAGCCAGAGGCTTTCCGCAACGGAAGCGGCATGGCCGCAGTACTACCGGACTTCCGACACCGTCAACAAGAAGTTCTCACTTCATCTGCAGTGGCAAGTTAGTTCCCATGCACCACAGACCATTCTTGCGAGTGACGCAAGCATCACCCGCTTCACCCGTATAGCCAGCAGAAAAGATCCCATTGCCACTGGGATCACTCGCGGTGATGTTTCCACCACCAGGATGCTTATCACTCTCAGCTAACATTGCTATCGGTGATAAGGCTTGATTGAAAATAGCGACTAAACCTTTACCCCCACCGTAACTCGTTAGCCCTGCTATTGGATTTTCACCACCACCGTAAACAAAGACCGAACCTTTCTCACCGTTTTCACCCGACGCACCAACAAAAACCAACCTCACACCAGCCTTTCTAATCGCCATGCCCAATCCTGCATCGACAGCATTGATTGCCGTGTATGTCTTCTGATCTCCACTTTTCATGACTTTCACGACTCCGCCGTTGTCGCTCGCAATTACGCCGGCAACTTGTTGACCCGCCTTGTCGCTAATCCACAAGTTGCCGCCATCGCCATCGGACTGCATTGTCGCAACCGGCCTATCGGTTGACCCGTAGATCTTGAGTGAACCACCTGCTGTGTCGTTTGTTAGCGTTGCTGCCGGTTTGCTCCCTGTGCCGAAAATTGTGAGTGATGCTCCAGTCGTTTCGGTCTGTAGACTCGCGACCGGTTTGTCTGTGCCACCGAAGAGTTTCAGGACTGCGCCTTTTGTTTTGGCGCTGAGAGTAGCGCCAAGTTTTTCACTGCCGTCGTAGATTTTGATCGAACCACCTGGTTCTTCACCTTTTGCTCCCAGCTCTGCTCCAAGCACAAGCGACTTTTTTGCTCCACGATTGATCGTTATGCCTTCCGACTCGCGCACTCCAGTAATCGTTATGCCGGTTGCTTGATCAAGCTCGGCTGTTTTCTCGGGACCCGCAGCTGTCACTCGAATTTTTCCTCCACCTCCGCCTTCCTGAATTGATGTCACATCTACGACAGCTCTGCCCCCCTCGTTATAGAAATAGATTCCTCGATCGATTCTTGCATCACCGTCTCTCACGCGCATGATGACTCGTCCCTGGTCATCATCGACTTCAAACGGTGCTTTGATTTTTGTTGGCGGGGTATCGAGTGACGCTACCATCGAAGTCTTACTCGATGAGAAGGCGTTGACACTCCAAGTACAAACGCCACATGCCAAAACAAATGCAAGACCGACGAAGCCTGAACTCTTCCACTTGCTACGCCTTTCCAGGTTCTGAATCCTGGTTTGAGCTAGTCTGAGTTCGCTTGTCAGTTGATCAAGTTGTGACTGCAGTTGCGTTATGTCGTTCATGGGCTCTCCGATGACTTAACTATTGCCTGGCGATTTCGACGCGACGGTTACGTGCTCGCCCTTCCAAAGTGTCATTTGTTTCCTTGGGCCTTGTTGCTCCGTAACCGACAGTCGTTAATCGATTCGGATCGATCTTGTAACGCTTAACGAGTGCGTCTTTCACCGCCGACGCACGTCGTCGTGAAAGTTCAAGGTTGTAGTTACTGTTGCCGATCGAGTCTGTGTGACCCTCGACCGAGAGCTTCCAATCTGGATGTTTAATCATAGCGTCAGCGATTTCTTTCAAACGTGGCTCTGATTCGTCGCGAAGCTGATCACTGTTGAATGAAAAGAAGATGTCGTAGACGTCAACTCTCCCAGTTGAGGCAAGACTCTTTTCCAGTTGGCCAGAGTCAGGGTTTCCGGATGGAGCAGGCGTTTGCCCCGGTGGACCAGATGAGTTAGGAAGTGAACCGCCACAGCGATAGGTGATCTTGATGACTTGTAAGCTGTCGCGATCAGGGTTCAACCTCATGCCCGACTTCGCAAACTTCTTCACATCTTCTTCCGGCACGGCATCGATGCCATAACGCCATTTCAGAGCGATGGAATTTGCGGGATCGTCAAGAAAGAAGAATTCAGTTTTGTCTCCGACGAAATCGCCCATGATATGGATGGTTGGAAGTTGTACCCGCACATTGTTCACGATAACGGGCAGCATGACTGGCACAGGTTCTACGCGTTGGAATGTGCCGGTCATTAGATTGTCGAAAACGTTCGGGTGAACTTCTCGATCTAAAGAAGGCGCGCCGGTGAAAGCTATGAAGAATCCTAGCTCGGCTTCACCTTTGGTTTTCAGCTGATTCAGCACCGCGGTTGAGGTGCCGATGGCAGTCGTTCCCGGGATTGGATCCGGAAGTTGATCGTAAAACTGCTGTTGATAAAGATTCGCGTTGGCCAGGTCTTTGGTGAGAACCGTGCGCGACATAGTCGCTTTCTGCAGTTTTGGTTCATTGTCCATTAGATCCTGGACCATTCGCTCTGATGAATACTTGAGACGCACTTCTTGATCTGTCACAGACTCAATCGTCTTGATCGATTCGTAATCTCCGTCCGTCTGACTGATCGCTGTGACGATCGTCAGTCCTGGGCACAACGGAATTCTTGTGGTTGTGGTGCCCTGACCTTGAGGATCGCGTTGAACACTGATCGCGTGATTGGGTGCGATGGTTAGTAACGTTGCCGCCATGAAAAAGAGGCAACAAAAGATCTTGGAGGCTATATTCATTCGTCTGTTAATGCGGTGTCACCGTGTACCCGGTTGATCCGTAATCGTGAAAGCAATGCCTGGGTGAGTGCTATCGCCAGGAAAAGCGAACTCAACCCCTGCTTTGCCGGGCATAGCTGATCCGGATTCTCCACGAACTGTGAATGTATGCGTCTTGAGGTTGTAGTCGATATTCAAAGTCCGGAGCGTTGCTTTGGCGTTGTGTACGCCGCGCCCACCCGGGTTGTTGGGATCCCTTGGGTTGCCCGAACCCCTGACATCTGGAAGGTCCTGCCACACTTCAATCTGAATCGGAATAGTACCGAGGTCGTAAAGCATCGATTGTGACAAAGGACTTTTCTCAAATTCGCTGCCATTTATTCTGATCATTCCATAGACAGCGGAAGAGGCAGGCATGCCAGGAATGCGAGGACCCATAGCGATCCTGCTTCCTACCTGGTTCACTGTGACGGTGACAGTCGTGCTAGGCAAAGATCGAGGTGTGGGAATGCGAGCAGATCCAAGCGTTGCTTTAAGTTGCACGCGTTGCACGTTCCAATTGTCAGGGCTCTTTGTTAGGTCAAAACCTCCCTTGACGGTGTGCAGCGTGATCTCGGTAATGTCACCGCCTTTAACCCCAGTCGCCGGTATCGGTACGTCGAAACTGTGCGTGGTCCAATTATCCCAGGTTTGACCTTGATTCACGTTGGGCAAAGAAATCGTACGTCCGTCCGAGAGATTGATCGTAACGTCGCAATTGTCTCCGTCTCCTCTGAGATTATCGTTGCCGGTCGAGATGATCATGCGTAGCGACTTAGCCGGACTCCCGACATTTGCAGGATATACTTTTATGGGCAGATCGCGTTGGTTACCTTTGAATCTTTGGAGCGGGATACCTGAAGTATCCAGCCAATCACGTTCCGCACTCGATGTCGGCGGTCGAAGAACGCGAGGCTCGCATGCATTTGTATTGTTTGACCAGTACTGCTGAAGACTATAGCTGCCCCACTTTATGCTCTGGTTTTTGCATTTGTCGCCAATCTCATTCCCTCCGACATTCGTTGGATCAGTCAGCACTCCTCCCTGACCAAAACCACCAGGGTCTGTAAGTGTCTCAACAATCTCGTGGCTGAAGTTGATCGTGAAGTTATCAAAAGTTGGCGAGCAATTGGGGTCTGTTGGCAAAGCAATAAAGTTTGGCATGTTCAGTCCCCACGCGTGCCAGGCCTTGTCGGGCGAAGTTGTGCACATGTCACCTGCGGTTCCGATAGGTGGGTTTGGAATGTTTGCAACTTTGATGTCGGGACTAAAAATCAGCGTTACTTGAGGGGAGGGATCCAGGCCACTCGGGTGACAGTTGGCGAGCGAACGAACTGTGTCCCATTGGATTAAAGTAATGTTATTACCAAGATTCTTGCCGTCGTGAAGAGCGGCAGACACGCAGTCAGCAGTAGCGAATCCACTACCAAAAAACTGTGGCTCATTTACTCCCCAGTACTGGTGAAGGAAATCAAAATATGAAGAAGCATCCGGCCCCATGAGAGTGTCGGTGAAAGCATCAATCTTTTCGCGGCTAAATTGGTCCCCTTGGGATCTTGCAGCCTTGAGGTGGTCATCCCAAGATTCGCCCGCAAAAGTTGGCTGATATACATAGACGTTTGTAAATCTCCCGTTTGTGACAACCTGTTGTCCTTCGGCAACAACGCCTGAAATTACAAATGCAAGGGAACAAAACAGACCGGTTACCAAACGATTCACATTTTGTTGCCTTAATACTGAAGTGATCGCAGTAGTAGGGAGAAAACAGTTGAGATTTCGCGCAACACTCAGCAGCGCTCGTCGGGGGTTGAGTTGAGTCATGATTTTCTGAAACCTCTTAGCTGGTCATTGAAAAACTAAGTTGGACCAATGGACCGGCATATTAGTGAGTCAGATCTAATCTGATAACTGGGTAGGTACACAGGTGGAAAATTGAGGAGCCACTCAGGTAGAAGAAGCGATTTATCATTTATCAGCTTTCATTTTTGTCTAATGCGCGTCGCTTGTATCGTTCGCATCAAACTTTCAGAAAGGATTTTGAATAATGAAAGATGAAAAATGAAACTGATAAACGATAAATCACAGCTAAAATTACGCAGATCCTCGGTTGAGCCCTGCCTTGATGCGCTCGTCAACTCTTAGTACCTGTGTACCTCCCTAGGAGACGAGAGTAGAATTTCCGCGTAAGCTCACGTTGCATACCAATTTCAAGATTACTGATTAGCGTGTCAGCCAACGATCACGATATCAAAGTGTTGCTTGTCGAGGACCAGCGCGATGTGCGAGAAGGACTATCCGCTTTGATTAACGGCTCAACAGGGTTCCGTTGTCTTGGCGCTTTCCGCACGATGGAAGAAGCACTGCGCGCTGTCGATAAGGAGCTTCCAGATGTAGTTCTAACTGATGTTGGTTTGCCCGGCATGAGCGGCATCGAGGGAACAAGAGTCTTGAAGCACACCCACCCTGAACTTCCGGTTGTAGCATTAACGGTTTA
>PSRF01000354.1 GCA_003175865.1 Blastocatellia bacterium | reverse complement strand
CTTCCATGCTCGAAACCGTCCACGACTTCGGGACAAATGTATGAACTACGACAGACTGCTGGTGTGTTACCCAACACTCGCGCCGTTTCTTTGACCGCCTGAACGACTTTGCGCTTTCTCAATGGACGTCGCTCAGTGACATCGATACCTTCACGCGCGAGCGCACAAGCACAAATCAAGGTGCCGGCCCAAATGCGGAAATCCTTCGCGCTGAAGTTCGAGCCCATCACTTCCTTGATGTACTCATTAATGTGCCGTCGCTTCACATCGACATATTCTGCGTCATCATTTTGGTACTTGAAGACTTCCCTGGCAGGCACTTTCAACATTTGCCTGATTACTCTTGCCACTTCACGATCAGACACAATTCGATATTGACGAACGCCGGATTTGCCTGGGAAATGGAACTCGATTGTGTCGCCTTTGACCTTCACATGCTTTGGGCGCAGCGTCGCAATTCCGTAGCTGCCATGTTCACTCGCATAAACCTGACTGCCCGGTCGCATGAAACACGTTGAGAGTATTCGCAACACAGAGGCGAGCACTCGTTCACGCCCAAGTCCTGGCTGCTTTAAATGACGTCGCACGGTGGCGCGCATCTTCGGAAGAGCCTCCGCAAATTTGATTACGCGCTGGAACTTCCGAAGCTCCTGACGACGGGTGTGACTCTCGTGATAGAGGTACTGCCAACGTCCTGCCACATCTTTTCCTACAGCCTGAACTCTTCCGTTCGGTGAAGCGTTGATTGCGACCTCCGTCCATGCCGGAGGAATTCTCAACTGATTGATGCGCTCGAGATCGGCACCTGTCATCTTCTTTCCTGCGGCGGTGACATACCGAAAGCCGCGATCCGGTTTTCCCAAGCGACGTATTCCCGCTGTCTGTAAACGTTCGATATTTGTCATGAAAGTTGAACAACCGTAACGGTGGGAACGGAAATTGTGTATCTACTGACCCGGCGTCGGTTCATGTTCAGAGTTGAAACGAAAAAACTTCTTCAGTTACGTGCTGCTGTAAGCACTAAGGTCAGGTGAGTGAAGTTGAATAAGAAAAAGAATCAAAATCGAATTGCGTCCAAACGCCTCACGCCTAGACAATCGATTGTTAGTTGTTCGTGGTGTGGTGCATTGATCAGGTCGAACGCGGAGGTCGAGTCGGAACGAATGTGTTTGATATGCCATGCTCGCATGCTCAACGACTATTTCCAGAAAGTTAATAAAAGAAGCCGGTCGAGAAGTCAGGAATCCCGACCGCGCTTCTAACATCGATTCTCATTTGCGTTTTTGGTCGCCGCGATCACCTTGCCCAGGCGGAACCTTGTGTTTGGCCGCCCGTCTTCGGTCCTGAGCGAGCGAACGTCCGACATCCGCTTCTTCGTCAAACTGACCCTTCTCGTTGCGGCGGACGAATCTCTTATCAGTGCCAGTATTGATCAGTTCACGACGAGTCTTCGCTTTTCTTTCGGCCATGTCAGTTCTCCTCAACTGTAGGTTTCCTGTACAGCGCGTTGCTTCAAGTTGTTTAGATCCAGAGCACCAAAAGGTTCCTGCAATCTGTTCCAAAGAAGCGGCAAGCACGGTGCCATCCTTCATTTGGACACAAACACGCGTCAGTCATCGCAAGGAATCGTCAACCACGCACTTCAGCCATAGTTGTAGGCGCGACAATTGCAGAGAAGAGCTGCGAAACAACGAACTTTCTGGAGTGTCGATGATGCAACTTGAAGAATCATTGGAAGGTGCCGTTGCGTTGCAGACAGAAGCTGCTGAGGAGGTCGAAGCCGCCGTCGCCGAACGTGAGCGTGGCGAGCCTTCGGTTTCAATAGAACTGCTTCTTGAGGCAATTGATAAAGAGCGGGCAAGCCTTGATCTGTTGGAAGCCGGACTGGATACGTTTCATCGCGTTCTCGATCAACGACGTCGAGCGATCGAACAACAGCAAAACTTACTGACTCAGTTGAGTGAGTGCTTCAAAGAAAGGAGATAAGAATGCCACGAGGAGATAAATCAAGCTACACAAACAAACAGAAGCGACAAGCAGAAGACATCGAAGAGGGCTACGAAGACAGAGGTGTGTCGAAGAAGGAAGCACAACGTCGTGCCTGGGCGACAGTCAACAAAGAAACTGGTGGCGGCAAGAAGAAGGGAAGTGGACGCGGGCACAAGACCAGTCACAGTTCATCACGCAAAGGTGGAAAAAAGGGCCGTGGGAAGTAGAGGACGATGACCCCGAGTAAACGGATAGTCAGATCCGGCGAGCGTCTCCTTTGCGTCGGCGGTCCATTCTAGTTACGTGACTGGTGAAGTTTTGACTTTGCTTGGAGGCGACACAACGGCGAGTTAGTAGGCTGTACTCGTCAATAAATTTCAACCCTGGAGGAACAATCATGGCTGAAACTAGTAGTGGTGGTACAACCGGTGTGGTGGCAGTGTTGGTGATTTTTGTAATCCTCGTGATCGCAGCTTTATTTGTCTTTGGTGGTCGGCTACTAAACGGCAACAAGCGCATTGATGTAAACATTCAAACGCCGTCGTCTTCGAAGTAACGGTTGGTCTGGTCACTGGTCTTCTAATTTCAGTTCTTCGCTGCGTGACTCTGCGTCCTGTGTCTCTGCCGTTGAAATTTGGCTGAGGAATTCATCATCGCAGAGACGCAGAGGACGCAGAGTCACGCAGAGGAAGTTCCAAGAATGACACTACTGTTCCCTTCATTCTTATATATACGAAAGCCGGTCTCTCTGTTATAGTCTCGCGCAGTCTTATTAATCCAAGGTTCAGTCTTTTTAAATTGACTTCATTTTTTGACGTTTTCCGTTCCCAACGTTCAAACGCTCCGACTTAGTCATTCGCATTCTTTGCTGCTTGCCGTTTCCTTCGAGGGAATCGTATGAGGATTCTGCTCTACAATCCCGATAATGGTGTGACTCGCAACTTCATGCCACACCTCTGGATGTTTTTGCTCCAGACGCTAACTCCAGTTGGCCATGAAGTTTTTCTCGTTGATGGAAATGCGCGAGCTATGACTGACGGTGAGTTAGTAGCATATGTAAAGCGAAACAAGATCGGGCTAGTTGGCATTGGTGCAATGACGCGAATGATCGCGAAGGCGTATCGCGTTGCAGATGCCATCAGGGCTGCTGGTGTTCCTGTCGTAATGGGTGGCCCTCATGTCACTGAGATCCCAGACGAAGCACTCGGACGAAATGGTGGTCCACGACATGCTGACGCCGTGGCACTAGGCGAAGCTGATGAAACGTGGCCGCGTATCGTTAACGATGCGGCACGTGGTGAGTTGAAAGATATTTATGCACCACTCGATGAGGACGGGAAAGAGCGCAAGCCTTGTCTAGAGAGTTATCCGCGTATCCCGTGGGAATCACTCGATCTCAAACAGTTTAATGTTGTCCCAGGCGTCCTGCGATCACTGTTATCGCGAGTTGGCCCAGGTTGGGGAACGTTTCGCATCATCCCAATCGAATCTGGACGCGGTTGTCCGTACGGTTGTGAGTTTTGCACAGTCACAGGTTTCTTCGGCGATTCCGTGCGCTTTCGAACTAACGAAAGCATTGTGAATGAAATGCTGTCGTTGAAGGCCCGAGCGAAGAGTGAAGGTGGTCAGATTTCGGTTTTCTTTGTCGACGATAACTTTGCCATCAACATCAAACGCACCAAGTCGCTGTTGAGAGACATCATTGCTGCAGGTGCCCAGGTCCCATGGACTGCTCAGATCAGTGCTAATCTTTTGCGTGATGAAGAACTCGTCGATCTCATTGCGGAAGCCGGTGGTCGAATTGTTTTCATCGGCATGGAGTCGATTGATCCCGCAAACCTTGCAGACGTAAACAAGAATTTTAATAAGCCAAACGAATATGCAGCCGTACTCAAACGTCTCGCCGATCGCAACATCTTTGCGATCACCTCGTTCATTATTGGAATGGACAACGATACGGTTGGTGTAGCGAAGCGAACACTCGATCAGATAAGAAGTTGGCCGCCTGGACTACCCGTATTTGGCCAGTTAACCCCGTTTCCCGCGACTCCATTGTACGAGCGCCTCAAAAAAGATGGTCGCTTGACTCGACCAACGCATTGGCTTGACTTCACGCCTTACCAAATGGCCCACACTCCATTAAAGATGTCGATCGCTGAGGCGCAAACAGAACTGCAATACGCATGGGAGTCGACGTACAGCGCTGAGCGTAACGCGGAAGCCATTCGAGCTCTTAGCGACAAGACGGTGGGATGGAAGATCTACCACCTCATCATGCGACTGTCGTTCAGAGGCATCTATTTTCCTCAAATGGGTGTTTTGAGCTGGTGTAAAGTTTTGAAAGACAATCGCGGGACTATAAGTCTATTAGCGAAAGAAACCTGGTCAGCAATCCGCAGGAAGAAAACTCCGGAGATGGCTGCCACTGACTTTCTACCTCTCTCCGGACAGCCAAAGGCACACGAGACCGATCCGTCAGGTTCGAGCCCCTTTACTGAAGAAGAGGCAGTGCCTGTTGTCGAGGAAGTTCTAACGTTACGTGCCCAAGCGCGCTAGCGAGTCATGTGGCCGCGAGGACTTGCGTCTGATTTAGACAGCCCTACGTCCAGTCAGCAGATTGATAATCAGGACCACTACTGCTACAACCAGCAGTAAGTGAATAAGCCCGCCTCCGATGTGTCCGATCAAACCGATCAACCAAAGCACCAGCAAGATCACAATAATTGTCCAGAGCATTTTGGTCTCCTTTGAAACTGTTCTTTAGTACTTAATATCAGGGGAAGAGCAACGTTCATGCCAGCACGAGAGTCACTATTCAATCATTTGGATTCTTGAGAAAAGCTGACCCTCCTCGTGGATTTGCGACCTGGCTAATCGTAAGAACAGAGGAGTTCATTCCTGCATTACATTGGTTCGACTGCTGGCTGTCGCAAACTCGTTATGTTTCGAATTCGTGCAAGTTTGTTGTAGTCACCTGATTCCGTCGGCGCTTTCAGCGACACCTCGAAAGCCTATCCCCAAAGGCGATGATTTAACGATTTCAGAGTAAGCGCAGTTCAACACAAGAACTTGTCTCGAAACTCACAAACTGATTATCATACGACCCAGTTTGACGGCATTACCCAATCGGCAAGTCAAACAGGTTCTCCCGTAGTCCCATCTTCAACCGGCTTCAACCCCCAAACACGGCCGGCTTCGGAAACATAAAATGAGTCGAGAACTTTTAGATCCCCAACCCTCTTCTGCGGAAACGGTGCCCGAGGGAAAGTACGTCTACTGCATCATTGAAACCTCGGAACCACGGTCGTTCGGTACGATGGGTATTGGCGGCAGAGGCGACGAGGTTTACACCATTCAACACAAAGGCCTTGCCGCTGTCGTTTCAAACACACCGCTAGTCGTCTACGACCCTACGCGTGAGAACGTATTTGCACACGAGCAGGTGAATGAAACCGTGATGCGCGAGTTCACTGTTTTGCCGATGGCGTTCGCTGTGTTGTTTCGTACTGAGGACGACATCATCGAACTGATTCGTGGAACTTACGACGCTCTGCGAGATGTGCTTGCGAAGATGGAAGGCAAAGTCGAATTTGGTCTGAAAGTGAACTGGGATCGCGACAAAGTAACTTCTGAACTTGAACAAGCAGATGATGAAATTCGTCACTTAAAAGAGCAGATTACGACTCGAACAACCGGATCAACTTATTTCGCAAGAATGCAACTTGGCCGTTTGATTGAGACCGCTTTGACGGATCAGGCGGACGCTTACATTCGCGAAGTTTACTCATTGTTACGAGATACCGCAGTTGCCTCACGTGCGAACAAACCAATTGGCGACCGCATGATCATGAACGCAGCCTTTCTGATTGAACGTGATCGGGAAGCTGAATTTGATCAGAAGGTGAAAGAGATTGCGTCGAAGTACGAAGGCAAGCTCTCATTCAAGTACACTGGTCCATGGCCGCCATACAACTTTGTCCACATCAGATTGAAACTCGAGCGTGGTGAAGCGACCACTGAAGTTGCCGCGAGTTAACTATGTTTTTGCTTGACGATATCCTGCTTGCACCGGTGAGTGGCTTCAAGTTCATTCTCGGCCAGATTCAGAAAATGGCCGACCAGGAACTTAATGATGACACAGTTATTAAGGAGCAACTCATCGAGCTACAGATGCGACTCGAACTCGATGAGATCTCCGACGCCGAGTATCAGGAACGTGAAGCCGAACTCTTTGCGCGTCTGCGTGCTCTCAAAACCCGTCAACTCGAACTCTTACATCAGGCCCACACTGCTGACTCATCAAGCTTCGTGATTGAGATGGGCGGAGATGAGGAGAGTGGGTTTTGGCACCCGGGTGAAAAGGAGTAAGGCGTGACCTCGCGGCGAGGCAGGCTCATTCAAATCAGCACTTCTTCTACATCACCTCATTCGAATAAGAATTCGTTTCCCCTTCCAGCAGCTCGTTATCTCTTCTTTGGCGGTAAGGGTGGCGTCGGTAAGACAACTGCCGCGGCCGCAACAGCCCTCTTCCTTTTGTCAAAAGCAAAGTTTGACGAAGCATTTCTGCTGTTTTCTACAGACCCAGCTCATTCTCTGTCAGACAGCCTGGGAATGAAGATTGGTGATCGGCTAGTCACTGTCGAAGAGCGCAAACGTGCACGACTGGTTGCCTATGAAATGGATGCAACCCTGGCCCTCGAACGTTTTAAGGAAATGCATGGGAAGGTCCTTGCTGAGATTGCGGAGCGAGGTACCTTTTTGGATGAGACCGACATCAAGGAACTACTAAACTTGTCACTTCCAGGTCTGGATGAGGTGATGGCGTTATTTGAATTGAGTGAGCTGGATCGTTCAGGTGTCTACTCGCGTGTCGTCGTTGATACCGCTCCTTCGGGTCATACTTCGCGCCTTTTGCGATTGCCCGATGTTTTCAAACGAGTTTCGCACGCGCTCGATCTAATGGCTGAGAAACATCGTTACATCGTTGCGCAGTTTGCTCGAGGTGGGAATCGACTCGATGATGTCGATCTGTTTTTGCGAGATCTCAATGAACGTATCGAGCGAGTACGGAAACTGCTCTTTGACAAAGCGACCACAAGTTTCACATTAGTTGCGATTCCTGAGGCAATGAGTGTGTTTGAGACCGAAAGGTACGCCGCTCTTCTCGAACAGGAGGGTGTTCCGATCACAAACCTTATTGTGAATCGGGTTGAGCACGAACATTCTTCTTGCTCATTTTGTAAGGCACGCGTCGCAATGCAAAAGCCATGGCTAGAAAAGCTTGAGCGAACCTTTCGTGGGTTGAGTCTTAGACACGTTCCGTTGTTGGTTGATCAGGTCAATGGGTTGGAAAGTCTAAAAGAGTTTGGCAAATTGCTTTGGCTCGAATCCAAAGTGCCACGTAGCTTAAAGCTGACTGCGAAACACGAGACTCGTCGTAGTGAGTCTGACGAAAAGTTCTCATTACCTTCGCGTCGGCTCTTGATCTTTGGCGGCAAAGGTGGAGTTGGAAAGACTACAGCTGCCGCGGCAACTGCACTCGCGCTGGCAGAAGAGAATCCAGATTCAAAGATACTAGTCTTCTCCACGGATCCGGCGCACTCATTGTCAGACAGTTTTGACGAAATCATCGGAGAGTCGAAAACCAACGTCGCTGGAAAGGAAAATCTCGATGCGATGGAGATAGATTCTGGCAGATGGTTTGCTGACTTGAAACGAAGATATCAAACGTGGACAGATCAGTTGTTTGAATCACTCCGTGGCAATTCAAAGTTTGAAATTCAGTTTGAGCGCGAGGCGATGCGTGAGTTGGTTGAGCTGACTCCGCCGGGTATCGACGAGATCGCAGCGTTAGGCACTGTCAGTGATTTACTGGAAAATGGCCACTACGACACGATTGTGTTGGATACGGCGCCAACTGGTCATCTTGTCCGGTTTTTAGAGTTACCTCAGGCCGCGCTGGCGTGGGTACGGACGTTTATCAAGTTATTGCTCAAGTATCAGCACGTCGTTCATGCGACGCAGGTCGCTGAGGAGTTAGTTGCGTTGTCGCGGACCATCAAAACCGTGTTGGCGTTGCTTACCGATACAAGGCAGTGTGAATTTGTCGCTGTCGCAATCCCAGAGAAGATGAGTTTCGACGAAACGATGGGTTTGTCTCGGTCGTTGAATACGCTGAATGTTCCGTTTACGCGTGTCATTATCAATGGTTTAATTCCGGACCATGCGGCCAGTGAATGTGGCTTCTGTCAGTCTCGACGTGAAAGTCAGGATAAAGTTCTTGCGCAGTTTCGGCGTGAGTTTGGTCGTTCATTCAAGCTTTACGCAGCTAAACAAAAGCCAAATGAGATTCGCGGAGCTAAACTGTTACGTGATCATTTCTCCGGTTGGACAAGACTCTCCGGTCAAACAAGGCGCGTTGCCTCCGTGCATTTGCAACGCAGCGCAAAGGCATTGAAAGATGGTCGTCAGCGGAGAGCGCAAAAATGAGCGGAAACGAACAGAGAGACGGAAGGAAGCTGGCTTATGCTGGCGCGGGCACAGCGTTGTACGTTTACTGCATTGCGGAAACGGGTGCGGCGCGCGAAGTCATTAAGGACGCGACGCTATCCGCGCTCGAAGATGGAACCAAAGTTAACATCGTTGAGAGAGACA
The DNA here is from genome assembly GCA_003175865.1 of Blastocatellia bacterium. GTDB lineage: Bacteria > Acidobacteriota > Blastocatellia > Pyrinomonadales > Pyrinomonadaceae > PSRF01. Next base: position 6,784 of record PSRF01000354.1, on the reverse strand, counting down.
GCATAAGCGCGGTTGTTAGTAGCGTTCCATTGACCGACTACGGAGAGGATCAGTTAACGAACAACCTTTCTGATGCGACGTGGCTTGCCCCGCGAGCGATGAGACATGAACAGGTAGTTGAACACTTCGCGAAAAGAACCAGCGTAGTCCCGTTGCGATTTGGCACCGTGTATCTGAATCAGCGTGGCATTGAGGGAATGTTATCAGCGAAGCATCAGGAGTTGATGAACATCATCGAACGGCTCCGCGGTCGCGAAGAGTGGGGTGTCAACATTTACTTCGATCGCACGCAGTTGCTTCAGACAATAACGTCAGTCAGTCCTAAATTGCGTGAGTTAGCAAGTCAGGCGCAGGAGGCGGCGCCGGGCCAGTCGTACCTGCTGCGTAAAAAGATCGATAGTCTTCGTGTCGATGAAGTGAGAACAGAAATGACGCGACTGATTGATGAGACTGAGAAACGACTGCTTGCAAGCAGTGATGAAGTGCGTCGTTTGCGTGTGCTCAAAGTTGAATCAACAGAGCACGGTGAATTGAAGGCCAAGTTTGCAGTGCTGATAAAACGATCTGCCTATGAAGATTTTCACTCAAGCGTCGAGCGTTGGGCCGTGGAGAATCAGCAGTCTGGGATGCGTCTCGAACTAACTGGTCCATGGCCTGCGTACAATTTTACTGATGAGAAGTCTGCATGAGTTCTCCATTCGATCAGGTCATTCTCGAAAGCGACAACGACGAACTTGAAGTAACCGAACTCTCTCTCCTCGAAACACTCGATCACGTTCTCAATCGCGGTTTGGTTATCGCTGGTGAGATAACCATCTCCGTTGCCGACATCGATCTGATCTTTCTCGGACTGAATGTACTGGTGAGTTCGGTTGAAAAGGCAAATGAAGTTCTGCGAGAGCGTGAGCGTCGTACGATCGAAAAGGATTCAACGATTTCCGGCCGGGGACAGTGATGCTTTACGTGTATTGCGTCACCGAAGAACAAGTGAATTCGGTTGATTTCGCGCGTGGAATCGAGCAGGCGCCGGTCGAGTCGTATGAGAAGGACAATCTGATAGTATTTCTTAGCAGGCTCGAGCGGGATACCATTGGAATCACTCGTCAAAATATCTTGACGCATGACAGTGTAATTCGAAGCGTTTTGGAGTTTACGACTCCGCTCCCGTTCCGCTTTAGCACGCTCGTTTCCGCTGAGCGCCTTGAAAACTTCATCGGTTCTCGAGGTCCGGAGCTCTGCGAAAAGTTGAGAGAAATACGAGGCTGTGTGGAAATGAGCGTGAAGGTGATTTTGGAACCTGGCAATCCTACGAGCGCACAAGATGATAACGTCACATTGGGTAAGGGCGCAGCGTTTCTTCTTGCTAAGCGCCGCGAGATTCTGGGCGATGAGAAGCTCACAGAGTCGGCTCGCCAAATTAGCGATTGGGTGCGAACCCGGCTGAGTGCTCATTTTCGAGCCGAAGAGGTGGTCCTTCGGCCTTCAAAGAAATTGGTTCTGTCAGCTTCGCATCTTGTAGAGCGCGCGAACATTGGCGCTTACCAGGAGGCAGCCAGGGAGCTGATGTCGGCACGCCTTGATTTGCATTTCCTGGTGAGTGGCCCATGGGCGCCCTATAGTTTTGCGAATATTGATCTTGAGTTCAAAACACGGTTCGGAGTAAGCTGATGGAGCTTTCCCCCGAAAACCCCCATTCGGTAACACCAGAAATTCAGACTTCGCATCCGGAAGAGTTTGTAGAGCAACTGGCCCGGATGACGGATTCTTTGCCCGCCCGAATCAACATCGATCCCCAAAGTGTTGAGCAAGGGCTGGCCAAGCTGGTTCTGACCTTGATTGAGTTCATCCGCCGTCTCCTCGAAAAGCAGGCAGTTCGACGAATGGAAGGCGGTGACCTTTCACCAGAACAGATCGAACAATTGGGACTCGCGCTTATGAAGCTGGAAGAGAAACTTCATGAGCTAAAGGTGCAGTTTGGACTGAGTGATGAGGATCTCAACCTCGACCTCGGTCCTATAGGAAAACTCATTTGAATACTGTCGATTTTACAAACACGATGGTGGCGGCCATCGAGGCTTTTGTTAGTAAGCTGCTGCCTGACAGCGGAGGGCGAAAGTGTCCAGTGAGCGGTCTACCCTGATTACGGCCCGTCCCCCGGGCCTCGTTGATGTACTCGACCGGATTCTCGACAAGGGCTTGGTTATCGCAGGCGACATCAAAGTGTCGTTGGCCAATGTCGAACTACTTACTCTCCAAATCAGGTTGTTGGTCTGCTCGATCGATAAGGCTGAGCAGATTGGACTCAATTGGTGGCGTTATGACACCAACTTGACGACGCGTGCGGAGCGTGCAGAAGCGGAAAATCTTGAGCTTCGTGAACGCCTGGCCGAGTTAGAGCGGGAAATTCGAAGCCTTGGTCTTTCGTCTTTTCCAGAGAGCAGGGTCCAGCGAAGCATCAAAGTAACAAACCGTCGAACTTCCCCCAAACCGAAACAGAAGCGCCGGACTTAGTGCGGGAGTCAGTAAGTAAATCATAAATCGACTGATTTAGCGGGGCCGTTGATCCCTCGCGCAGTGCGCTTTTTTCTCAACTTGCATAACAAAAGGAACCTAAGCCAATGGCTGTCGAAAGAGCTCCAGGCGGAACCAGTTTGATCGATGTGCTCGACCGCGTGCTCGATAAGGGAATCGTGGTTGATGCATGGGTCCGTATCTCCCTAGTCGGTATCGACCTGATAACAGTTGAGGCTCGTGTCGTAGTTGCTTCGATCGATACCTATTTGAAATACGCCGAGGCGGTAGGTTTGACTCCAGCAGTATCAAGGCCAGCACTTACACCGGGAGCCGAACCAATTGAGAGTGAAACCCGCCGGCGTAGTACGGTTGAAGTCGAAAAGAAGTGAACCCCGGGGAAGCAGAGTAGAATCTGCATGTAAAACTCGACATGGGAGAGGTACCTACAGAACTAGCTATCCGCACTAGCCGGACGATACCGGACCACGAAGGTTTCAACTCGTATCTTCGTCAGTACGACGTCTTCATCGAGACGACGACGCAGATGCTGGTCACGCCGAAACTGCACGAGCGTCTTCTCCTTGCGCTTGAAGCAATCGCAAACAATTTCGGACATCAACAAGCGGCCATCGCCGTAGTGAATGAGCGTGACGCGGCGCTGCAAGTTCGCGCAGCAATCGGTTTTGACGATCATAGCGCGGCGATGCGAGTAGAAATGCCTCTCGATTCAAGTGCCTCATGTGTGCGCGTGATTCACGATGCAACTCCGTTATGGATCAATTTGCAGGACGATCTTTCGTCGCGGTCACTCTTCGAACGACTGGATTGGCGCCAGAACGTCCTTGCGATTCCACTTTTTGGACTGCCAGAAATCTCGTCGAAGTTACTGCGCGAGACAGCTTCGAATCCGCGCTTTGCCGATCATTACTGGACCTTTGAGCCTGGCACGCGCTTCGGTGTGCTTTATGTCGGTGCGGACCAGGAGACTAGCGATCCAGTTTCCTTGAATCTGCTGAAGCGGTTTGCAGATCGATTGGGAGTTGTTGCTTCACTGGCTGTACATCAGGAACGTTTGGTCACAAACGTAAACAAGCTTCAAAAAGAGAGACAATGGATCGAATCGATTATGAAGTCGGTTGCTGATCCGATTGTTCTAACCGATCTCGACAACCAAATCTTGCTTCAAAATCGACGTGCCGAGGAGTTGTTCAGCGGCTCCGCAAATGCCGGCGAAGGAAAACGACGTGCATTGAAGATGAACGATCTATTGTTCTCAGCGTATTTATCAAGCGCGACCGTGTCATCTTCTGAAGTTATTCAGCGAGACATCACACTCGTTGATCCGATCGAGGGTTCTGACATTCACTTCGAAGTCATTTCGACGCCTGCCGTAACATCACGTGGTGAGCCGCTCGGTCTTGTTTCAATCTTCCGTGACGTTACTGACTTGCGGGAGGCGAATGAGGAGTTAGCGCGCAACTTCGTCAAACTGCAACAAGCCGAAGCCGAGTCGCGACGCGAACGCGATCGTTTGGATCTGATCATCGAGAACGTGGGACATCCGATAGTAGTCTGTGATGCGCTTGGCAATTTCATCTTATTCAACCGGCGCGCTGAGCTGTTGTTTCAAGAAGACGATTCCTATAAAGCTCGTGCTACAGCGGCCGTGCGAGCGAATGCAGTGAAACTGACGTCATTTATTTCCGGCTTGGCCTCCGGTGCAGAGACAGGTCGTCAAGCGGAAATTGAGTTGATTGACCCTGACGGTGGACGGTCATTGCCTATGGAAATTACAGCACGCGAAGTACTCGACGTAACTGGTCAAGTTACGGCAGTAGTTTCAATTCTTCACGATCTTACGGAGATTCGAGAACTCGAGCGTCGTCGTGTTGAGCAACAGTTGTTTGAGTCTGAAAAGCTTGCAGCCATCGGACGTTTGACGGCATCAATTGCGCATGAGGTGAACAATCCGCTCGAAGCGATCAAGAACGCGCTCTACCTGATGCAAACCGGTACAGATGACGGTAAGAATGCGCGATTCCTCGAAATTGCGCGAAAAGAAACAGAGAGGGTTTCACACATCATTCGCCAGATGCTTGGTTTTGCACGTCGCTCCGGTGAGGTTGATTGGGTTGACGTCAATCAATTGCTTGAAGAAACGTTAGTGCTGCTGGACAAGAAGATGCGTCAAGCACACATTCGTACTGTTCGAGATCTGGAGCCGTCACTTCCCAAAATCCGCGCCCGTGCTGATCAGTTGCGCCAGGTATTTCTGAATTTACTTATCAATGCGCAGCAGGCAATCGGTAATGATGGACAAATCGCAATCTGGACATCGCGTTATGAACAGGCTTTGCAACCATCAATTCTGATTCAAATCAGCGATACTGGAATTGGCATCGACGAAGACGATTTACCACGCATCTTTGAACCGTTCTTCTCTACAGGTAAGAAGGGAACAGGGCTTGGGCTCTGGGTGACGCAGGACATAGTCAGGCAACACGGCGGTCGCATCGAAGTCAGCAGCGACAGACGTAATGGGAATGTGTTCACAATTATTCTTCAACTCGACTCTCCTATCTTGGATCAAGAGCCGGCGCAGTAGTGGGAGTACTTATTTGTCGGTCATGAGCAATTCGATAGATCAGGGGCGTCAGCCCGCTACGGACAGTGTGGTCGGTGTGCCGCTGAGCAACGTGCGGTTGCTTGTAGTGGATGATGAAGAAAGTTTGCGGATCACAACGGCAGCGATTCTGGAAAACGAAGGCTATCGTGTCGATACTGCGTCGAGTGGTGATGAGGCTATCGGACTACTGCAAACTACTGACTATGATCTCGTCTTGACCGACCTACATATGGAAGGTGGCGACGGCCTTACGGTACTGAGTCAGATTCGCCGTCAGGCACCCTTAACTATCTCCGTCGTTTTGACAGGATTCGCGTCGGTTGAGTCGGCAATCGCTGCGCTGCAGGAGGGTGCGTACGATTATCTGATCAAGCCGTGCGACATCGACTCGATGAAACACACAATCCGGCGCGGTGTCGAACATCGACGACTCATGCTCGCAGAACAAAAGGCACGCGCGGATTTGGAACAACTCAACCGCGACCTCGAACAACGCATCGAAGAACGGACTTCTCAACTCACGTCGTTAAACGAGGAACTTGCCGAAGCGAACCGTGCCAAGGACGTTTTCCTCGCCACACTTTCACATGAACTCCGAACTCCACTTACTCCTGTTGTTGGTTGGATAAAGTTATTGCGGACGGGCAATCTCGATAAGAATGGTGTTGCTCAAGCACTTGATGCCATAGAAAGAAATGCGTGGTTGCAGTCAAGGTTGATTGACGATCTCCTCGACACTTCACGAATTGCCACCGGAAAAATCCACTTCGAACCTCGGCCAACCGATCTCAATTCGGTTGTTCAAGCGGCACTCGAGACAGTCAGGGCCTCTGCAGCTGCCAAAAACATTCAGTTGATCACTGAGTCTGCCCCAATCTCGCTAGTGGTAATGGGTGAACCGGTACGCATTCAACAGATCGCCTGGAATCTGTTGTCGAATGCAGTCAAATTCACTGAGAGCGGTGGCAGTGTTCGAGTGAAGACCGAAGCAGTTGGTGCTCAAGCTCGATTAATCGTTAGCGACACGGGTATCGGTATTAGTCCGGAATTCCTACCGCACGTTTTCGATCGATTCCGCCAAGCCGACGGATCGACCTCAAGGCAACACGGCGGCCTTGGATTAGGTTTGGCGATTGCTCACGCTCTCGCGAAGATGCACGGCGGCAAACTGGAAGTAAGTTCAGACGGAGTTGGGTCTGGTGCCGAATTCATCCTTAGACTTGGTTTGGTTAGCGACGTTGGGGTACAGCCTGAACCGGCTGCAGCGAACAGGCACTCACTCGCCGGTCTCGAAGTTATGATAGTTGAGGATTCGACGGACACTCTGCATTTGCTGAATACTCTCTTTGCGCAGGAGGGAGCCAAGGTGGTCAGCCATTCTTCTGCGGCTGCGGCAATCTCGGCGCTGAAGGAGTACAAACCCCATCTCATAATTTCAGACATCGGCATGCCCGACATTGACGGATATACATTCTTGAAGCAAATCAGGGCGCTTCCAGGTCTCCACGGCGTACCGGCAATAGCAATTTCTGGTTACGCAACTGAAGATGATCGTGCCCGAGCCCTGAGCGTTGGATATCTCTCACTGATACCCAAGCCTATTGATGTCGACTCTCTATTCTTGCTTATTCAGGAACTCAACCT
>PSRF01000368.1 GCA_003175865.1 Blastocatellia bacterium | reverse complement strand
CGTCTAGTGGCTATGGCGGTGGTGAATGTCGGGATAGTGAGGATGACTGTGGCGCAGCCTTTCATGTTTATGCATGTGCGTGTGCGTCTGCGCTAGCAACTCTGGCTCGACATGATGCCGATGATGTTCGTCGTGGTTGTGACGGTGTTCATGTTCCATTTCTTTGTGCAGATGGCCGTGCTCGTGCCGTTCAGTTAAATGCAGCCAAATGCCTATGAGCATTAATACAGCTGCCGCAATAAAAGCTAACGAGACTCGGTCTTTGAAAATCATTAGTGACAATAGCGTGCCGATGAATGGAGCAGTCGAAAAGTAAGCTCCCGTTCGCGCGGTGCCGATATATCTGAGAGCAAGCACAAAGAGCGTCAAACTGATGCCGTAACTTAGGAGACCAACGAAAGCTGCTTCTGATGTAGTCCTTATATTTGGTATTGCCGCGCCAATCGCAAGAGCGATGATGAGGTTAACACTTCCAGCGATCAGTCCCTTCGCGGCTGCGATTTGTATCGGGTCTCCTGAAGACACTCGGCGCGTGAGATTATTGTCGATGGCCCAAGCCAAACACGCGCCTGAGATGAAAATCGGTCCCCAGGGAATTCCAATCTCTGGTCTTCCGGCCCATGAGAGAACAGCTCCGCCCGCAATGATCGCCACCATTCCCAGTGCGATGCGCCCATCGAAGTTTTCCTTAAAGACAAACCAGGCGACAAGCGCTGTGAATACTCCTTCGAGGTTTAACAAAAGCGACGCGGACGATGCCGGAGTGATGCGAAGGCCAACCAGCAAAAGCACCGGTCCAATGATTCCTCCCGATAGAATTGCGCTTCCAAGCCATGGCAGATCAATTCCCTTCAGTCTGGCCTCGCGTGGTTTCTCTCCAGCAATGGATCGGCGCAAGATTATCCACGCCGTAAGGCCAATTCCCGATCCCAGATACAGCAATGCAGCTAAAAGAATCGGCTCAAGCTGACCAAGAAGAAGTTTCGCTAGCGGGGTGCTCAGTCCAAAGAGCACTGCAGCAACGAGCGCAAAGGCAGGACCTTTGTTTATGTTTTCGTTTGAGCTGATCAAACGAGGGTTCATTTCTCATCACCGCTTAGAACGTCAACCGGGTTTGCAATTCGAAGCGACGGTTGTTGGCTGATTCCGAGAAGCCAAAACCGCCCGCGTCTGAGGGCTGGTTCGCCTGACCAAACAGCGGCGACGTGATGTTGCCGATGATTGGTCCAGGGTTCGTGTGGTTGATGATGTTGCGAATCGACATCGAGATACTAAGGCTATATCGATGTCCCGCGGACGATGATGCTGGTCCACCTATTCCGCCGGCAGGTGTAAAGACTCCTGGTGTGCCACCACGTGGGCCGCTACCAGGTTGTCCTGTAGATGCGGCGCCCGAATTCTCTCCTCTGCCAAATTCGAAAATCTTCTGCACTCGCAGATTCAACATCAATTGCCCTGGACCACGTCCAAAGTTACGACTGAGTAGCGGCTGACTCGCATTCGGATTCGGATCGAGTAAGCCGTACTTCGTTTGAATCAGACCTGGTTTGGTTGAATCACTCGCAATTCCCGGTCGCGCATTGAACAGTGTGGTTCCATAGATGTCGCGACCGATGATGATGTCGAATGGCGGACCTGATTGGACCACGACGAAGGGACTCAGGCGAAAGTTCCACCTGGTATTGATCGTGCCGTTGAAGGTAAAGCGATGACGTACGTCAGTTGCCGCTGGACCATATTCACCAGTGAAGTCGTACGGCTTGCCGGGAAAAGTGCCGAGTCCGTCGGTATTACTGCGGGCAGTGTTCAAAACATATGACGCCGAAAACGAAAGTTGTTTGTTGTATCGCGAATTCATGAACGCAATAAATTGATTCTGGTTGTAAAGACCTGATGACTCCATAAGGAAAACCGGACCAGATTTCCCGAGAGGAAACACGCCGCTGCCAGGGACGAGCAGATTGAAAGTTCCAGGCAACGGAGCGTTGATATCTTGCGAGCGGAACTGGTGAAGTCCATGCGCGTTGGCATAGGTGATCGCAAGTGTGGTGTTGTGCGGCAACTGGCGTTCGATGCTGGCCGCCGATTGCATCAAGTAGGGCGCGCGCATTGTGGAACTAATCTGTTGAATTGTCTGCTGTGTCTGAAATGCGGCTATTACCGGGATCGGCGGAACGACCGGGAAGAAATCGGGGTTAGTAACCACATACTGCTGCTGGACAACACCATTGTAGCGTTCCGCCGTTAGCGTGCTGGCCAACGGAAAACGATCGTAAAAGATTCCAAACCCAGCGCGAATCACTGTTTTCAACTTAGTCGTCTTCGCCGTCGCACCCGGTGCCCACGCGAGAGCGAGACGTGGTGCAAAATCTTTCCAATCATGGATGTTGCTCTGCGTCTCATAGCGCAAGCCCAAGTTCAGAGTAAACCCTGGCCTGACTCGCCAGTCATCGCTGACAAACAGCCCGAGATCAAACTGCCTTCCTGAGATAGATGGATCACCGTCGCTAATGGTGAATTGAGTTGCGCCTCCTCCGAGAACACGGATCTGTGCTGAGGTACAACCGAGTTGCTGGAAAAGCAATGTGCGACGATATTTTTCGATTGAAGTGATCGAAGCAAACGCCGCATTCGATGGCAACGTACATGACGTAGGATCGATGACGACGGGCGCGAGTGTATTGCCGCCGCTAAAGGTAAACGTTCCTCCAAAGTTCTGCGGCGAAACGTTATGCACACTGTCATTCCGTAACCGAACTCCAAATCTCCAAAAGTGCTGACTGGCTGCAATCGAAGTATTGTTCTGCAACTCAAGACTATTCTGATTGCTTAACGCGTGACCAGTTTGTGCGCCGCCCCCATTGAATGATCCCAAGACCAGGAGCGCTGGATCGGGGCTGTTCGGAACGATCTCGTTTTTATAATGGCTAAATTGGAAGCGAGTCTCATTAATCGTTGTCGGATTGATGACCGCGGTTTCCGTCAGTTGCAATGTATGGCTGGTGTTCAATAGTTCGATGGCGCGCGAACGCAGGTTGAAAGCACCAATTCCTGCGTCGCTAATATCGCTATGAGTAAAAGCGTAACGAGCAATCAGTGTGTGACGCTGGTTGATTTGATAATCGATGCGTGGATTGAAACCAAACCGCTTTTGTGGCGTGACTGGTGTATCAGTAAAGGGAGTCACAACCAGTGTCTGCGGATCGAGCACGACAGCATTCACAATTGAGCCGTTGTCAATATCGTCTCGACGCACATCCAGAAAAAAAGACGCTCGCTTATTGAGTGGCCCAGTGATGTTGCCTCCGTATTCATGCAGCGTGAACGGAGCCTTTTTGGCCGCGTAAGGATTACGCGAATTCCAGAACTGATCGCCGAAGTTGTAATAGGCTGAGCCGCCAAACTTGCCTGAGCCCGGCTTCGTCAAAATCTCGATCCGGCCGAAGCCTAATTTATCGTATTCAGGCGAGAAAGGGTTCTGATTGATTCTGATCTCGCGAATTGAATTCTTCGACGGAAGCTGACCGCCACTAAATCCATCGATGAAAATCTGTCCGCCCGTTGGCCCAGCCGATGGACCCGCGAGGGCCAGCAAGGCTTCCTGAAGATCTTCAGGGCTATCACCAAGGGCGTCGAGATCAGCACCACGCAAAACCTGAGCGCTTGCGTTCGCGCCGGAGTCGGTACTGACTGCAGTCCGATTGTTCTCTTCTACGGTGATTTTTTGCTCGGGGATGAAGACAGCTAATTGAAGATTTAGAACCTGACTTCCTGAGCGCAAGGCGATGTTCACCGGCTTTTGAAGTACCAGACTTGGCGCAGACGCTTCGACGGTGAAATCACCTTGAGGGAGATTGGCGAACGAGTAGGAACCACCGCTATCAGTTGTCGTTGTTTTTACAAGACCAGACGGTCCATGAACCGTAACCTTGGCGCCAACGACGATCGCTCCGTTCTGATCGGTGACCAAACCTCGCAATGAAGACGTTTGACCTGACACCTGTGCGACCAGTGCGCAAAGTAGAATTAGGCCTCCAATGATCTTCGTAACTACTCCAAGCCTAAATATTTTTCTAAGTGGCATTGGCGTCCATTTTAGAATTTGCCTCATTGCTTCAACAAACGCATTCCAAAGTTTCACTACCTACACGCAAATGTTGCTACTGTCCTCTTACGGTATTCCTTCTAGTCAATTCAGAACGTAAAGTCTCGAGTGAGTTTGATCTGAAAACTATACGAAGGGCGTTCTAGTCCGACGCCCGTCGTCTGATTGTAAATAACGAAGAGATCACTGTTAGGTCGATAGATGTAGCGCAGTCGCACATTGATAGCCGAGAGTCGCGCTGCAGAATTGATCTGCATCAGCGCGGACGTGAGCAACTTGCGCGAGAAGTTGTAGTCAACTCTTCCAGTTATAAGATTCGTTGTGAAGTTTCCCTGCAGGAGACGGACGTTGTTGAAACTATCAGTGAAGTCAAACAATAGGTGTGCATTAGGCCGGAATGTCGCTTCCCCACTGATTTCATCCCTCTTTCCAGAATAGAAGTTACCCCATTTGTATCTCCCGGTAAGCACTAGTCTCTTGCTGCTGTCGCTGGTGTAGGAAACGCGTGGTCTGTTGAAATTGTACGTACCAGGCGGGATCTTTATCCCAGGTCTGATCTCAAAAGGTTCAGTCAAGACATCAGTAACATATTCGATCGGCCGAAAAAATAGATCGGATGAGTTTTTGAATACTGTATCCCACGACAGTTCGCCTTGCCTTGTACTCAACCGCCAATTTCGATCCGTGTAGTACTCGAGTTGGGTTTCAAACTCCATCTGCTGAACGTGAGGGATAAAGCGCGGTCGAGGTTTATAAGCTGCCTGTCCAAAGTACTGATGAAGCGCATTTCGTTCGACGAAACCAACTTCGGGATTGAAGTTAGAACCAATGTCCTCATAAACGCCGATGAACCGCCACAGGTCGTTCTCATAACGCGAATCAACTCGACCCGATAAAAAACTTGATCGCACACCAGGTGTCGCTGTTCCCATGAGAAAAGCTTTAAGTTGATAGTGATCCGTGAGATTGAACTCGGCATCCACGCCAGCACCGCGGTTGTATTTGTTTCCCGTAGCAGAATTCGCGCCCTGCCGATTAACAAACATTGCACCAATGTAAGAGCGCTTGAGTATGTCTCGTTTGACCCGCGCGACAGTAAACTGTTGACGAGGAATTCCAAATCCCGATGTGGAAGTTCCAAGTTTCCTTGTCTGTACTTGGAGAAATCCAACATTGTATCGACCGATCTTCCCTGTGATTTTTGCGCCGTAATCGATA
>PSRF01000320.1 GCA_003175865.1 Blastocatellia bacterium | reverse complement strand
TGGAGGGAACATTACCTGAACGTGTTTTGTTCCTCTTTCGACTTCACATTTACTTCTTTCGCGTTCCCGCTGCTTTCTTTGCCGATCGTGATCGAGCTGCAGCCGATCGTCTCTTCGCTGCACTTTTTGCCTGTCGCGAGAGCGACTCTTTGGAAGCCGCACTATGCCCTTCACGTTTCAAAGCTTGCAAGGTCGCTCGTGAGCGGGTTGCGGATTTCTTTGCACCTTTCTTTCTTCCCTGCGCGACATCACGAGCCGCTTGTTTGCGCGTCCTCTTCGATCCTGTTTTCGGTGGTGGAAGTTGCACTCCTGCCCGACGAGCCTTCGAAAGGCCAATCGCGATTGCCTGTTTAGTCGAACGGGCGCCGTGTTTTCCTTCCCGCACATGCTCTATCTCTTCACGTACAAATTCTCCGGCCTGAGTACTAGGAGCTTTACCTTCTCCTTTATCTTTCTCGGCGCGCTCCAGCGTTTCCTTTTCTGGCATTAGTTCTCTCCTTGATAAATTCCGATTAACTCGCACACTAATGTTGTCTTGCCAACATTTGATGAAAAGCCACTCAGGGCAACTATCTTTGGAAGATTGCCATTAAATTACTTTGCTTCACTCGCATAGCTCTTCAGCAGGTGTTGAATGTGCGTTGAAGCGTCCGGAAGCTCAGCATCGTTAATAGCAGCATCTTCGTTCTTCATGACTCGTTTCACGGCGCCATGCCATCGTCCATCCAACGTTTGAATAACGCTACCCGATCCTTGGGCCAGGCACCATCGCATGGCATGCTACCGTCTTGAAGACGAGAATAGATGGCCGCAGCGTTCTCTTTGACTTCCTCGTAAGAGGAGAGATCAAGGCCTTTACGCTTCATCGTGTCCACATCGGGCGTATCTCGAAACTGGGGTCGAATATCGCTTGCAAAACTAAGTGCCATTTAAAACCTCCACCATTAAACTGCGCCGAAAAAAACTGCCAGCTTAGGTCAGACTGTAAAGATTGCCGCAAACTCCGAGCGAATTTTGTGCGTTGTGAGCTCGGATTCCAAGAAACACTGAGCTCACTTTTTTTCCAGTGCTGAGAGAATGTTTCCATCCGGATCTTTGAACCACGCGATACTTGGCCCACGTTCGCCACGTGAGATCCCCTTCTGATCAGTCTGGATTCCGGCCTGGTCGTAGTGTTCGAAACTGACTCCTCGTTTAGTCAACTGGTCCACCGCTTCATCGATGTCTTCAACGAGAAAATTGAGCACGGTGAATGTCGCTGGCTCGTGATTGGGTTTGGGATAAATGAAAACGCTCGGCCTGCCCGCAAGTTCCAACTGCAGGCCTTCCGGGGTTTCAGAGACTTCAAGGCCGAGAGTCTTTGCGTAGAAGTGCTTTGCTCGCTGCAAATCGTTGACGGAGAAACTCGAAAATGCGTTTGCGTGCTTAAAGAGCGGTTCAGTCGTAGTTGTTGCTCTTGTACTCATGGTTGCTCCTTTCACTTAGCTTCAATCTTGTCGGGTGTTCTCTCAATAGATGGCTGAGGCTGTGGCAGTTTTGGTCCAAGCGCTACTTGCAGACTTCTTTTTCACTACGCACGCCTTGGCCTGGCACATGGCCAGGGTGAGATCTTCTGAAATGTGCTGGGGTTACTCAAACTGAACTTCCTTTCATAGACGTGTTCTGCCGCGTGCGACTGTGATCAGCAGAAATACAAGTGCGGCCGCGACGAGAATCAGCCAAGCGAGACCCAGGCCCGTAGCTCTGGTACTCATCATCCCGCCCATCGATCGCATCATTCCGCCCCCAATTGTCGCCCCCATCATCATCGCCCCGAGCATGGTGATGACTGGGATCAGCAGCAAAATCAAAACTATGATTACCACCCACCTTAGCAATCGTTTGTTATTCACAGTTTGTCCCTTTCCCGCCCTTGCAATCTTCCACATTCAGCATAATCAGCGAGAGCGCACACTTCACCCCGCAGCTTTGTAAGCTGTAACTCGCTGATCCACCGTTCTGAAGCCTACGGGGTACGCTAACCTAACATATAGGAGAGTTGTGTTAAGGAGTCTTGTCTACAAGTTTATGTTTCTCTCAGATGTCTCGCTTTAATTTAATCACGGTACGTGACCGTACAACCAGATGCTGATGAGATGCAATTCGATCTTCGTGTAACTGTGATCACGCGCCCAAAGATCGAGTCGCGCTGAGTAAATATCGTCGACAAGAGGAACTGCATGAACGAAGCCAGTAAAATCTATTCCCTTGACGTAGTGTTTGCATGAATCACCTGCTTCGATTAGGACGCAATCGAATTCAGAGGAATTAAAAATACGGACACTGCTCAACCAATTGGTCGGCTGGAGGAACGTTTAAGCGCTACCAGGAGGCGGAACTAGTTCCGCCTCGTTGATAGCGGCCTCTCCGGAATTGTTCCACCATTCTAGTACTTCACCTTTTCAGTGCGAGGCTCCTTCTTCTGAGAGGCACTTTTTTCCGTCATGGACGCTGTAGCCGGGTTGCCCACCTGATCTTCAATCATGATTGCTTGAAGTTTCGGAGAGCCCTTCATATTGCCCGCCACTACAATCGTATAGATCTTTCCCTTTTCTAACTTGGTATTCTCGACGATTGCAATTGCGTTGTTCTTACCTTCGGGACGTACTTCAAGACTGCCGGTCATTGGGTCAACGTTCGAATAGCTGGTCTCGCCACCCGCCCCGACATCCGAGATCAATTTCTTGTTCGCCTGTTTGGCAACAACGTCCACATCTCCGGCGTCAGGCGATGCATTGATTACTCGAACCTCTGCCTTATCTGTTGACGTCGGCGTTAAGTTATCAGCGACGACGCGCAATTGAACTTTTTGGTTCGTATCTGGCATCACGACAATCGTGTAATGCTTGCCTCCGCCAATGCTTTCACTGTTTTCGGTTAAAGGCTGACTGCTGTCCTGACCAGCACGCTTAACTCTAAATGTATGGCGCTGTTCAGAGATTTCCTTATACGGAGTCACAGTCTTGAACGATACCGCGTCAAAGACTTTCTGATCATCGGCGTAGATATCGATTGATGGATTACCCGGTACAGTGTTGATTACACGTACCAATGCGTTGTTACGCTGATTAACTTCTTTAGCTGGTGGGGCCGTCGATGTGCCTGAATCGGTCTTTGTGGTCACTGTTTGTGTTTGTTTCGGCTCCTTGGAACAAGCTCCAAATAGCAGTGATAACCCGAGGATTAAAACTAGTTTCTTTACTACTACTACTTTCACTTCACAACCTCCTTTGGACTCTCAAGCAAGTTCACTTTCCACGATCAATACAGACAAGTCGAATGCCCCAACAGTGCGTATCGGACTTAAGATTTCTTGAAAGGTGAGGTCAGCTTTGTGTCCAGAATGTTTAAGCTGTCAGGTTTAGATGTCAGACGATGTTCGTCGGTATAAACATTGCTTTTGACAGAATTGAACATTGGGTCCAGTTCCTGAACTGGCGCGTGATTTGTGGTCCAAGCGAGGCGTTTCGGCGTTTTCTTTTGGTTCGCAAATGATACGAAAGGAGAGGAAGGTGTCTTAATTTCGGCCGAACTGTTTACTTCAAGTACGCTAAGGCCGCTGTTATCAGCAAACGGATGTGCGGCCGTTTTGCTGAGCTCTCGGGTAACTCAGTGATATCTACGCGAAACTCAGAACAAAGCCGCCCGTTTAAGACCACAGTTAAACTCAAGATCTTCACCGCGTGCCTACTGTTCTTGTTGGCCTTTCCAGTAACTTGTCAAAACACACAAACAAACGTAAGTCCGCACTCGACTGATCCTATTAATGTCGTCGTGCTTGGCGATTCAGTACTCTGGGGAGAAGGACTGAAGTTTGAGCACAAAGCCTGGTATCAAGTGAAACTATGGCTGGAAAAAAGTACTGGACGTCCCGTCACCGTGCGAGTCGAAGCACATTCGGGTGCCGTCAATGAGGTTGGGCCACTGACTGACAACCGCACTTCAACGAATGCTGAAGTGAACCTGGCCTCGCCAACGATTAATGACCAAATAGAAAGTGTTCTAAAGGTATTTTCCGATCCATCTAAAGTAGATTTTGTGCTGCTGAGTGGTTGCGGAAACGATGTCGGAGTACAGAACTTACTGAACGCCTCAAAGATTGAGGAAGTGGATGACATGACCAGGGCAAAGTGTGGGGCGCCGGTCGAAAATCTATTGCGGCGAGTTGCAAAAACCTTTCCCTCGGCTCAGATAATCGTTACTGGATATTACCTTTTCTTTTCCGATCAGACGCAAACGATTTCGTGGTTAAGGCCTTGGCGCGCGGGTTTTTCAAAGTGCAGTCGGGTTCTCCCAAAATGAGCGGCAAAGAAGTCTTCGAAAGATTGAAAGTAAACTCCAAACAGTGGTACGACGTTTCCAATAGAACACTTGCGCAGGCGGTCCAAAACGTAAATTCCGAAACCCGTAACCAGCGAATCACGTTCGCGAAAATAGAATTTCCAGCGGAGTATTCCTTCGCAGCTCCGCAGACTCGTCTATGGGGCTTGAATCGTTCTCCATTCAGGATGGCATTATTGCTGCTGTCGTTCGGCAAAATGCCGCTGCCCAGTAACGATGAGATGCGAGCACAAAGAGCCACGAGTTGCAATGAAGTTTTTGGAGAGCAGCCAGATGAGACAGAGGAACAGAAAAAAGAGCGCAAGACATTACGCTTATCCTTCCGTTATGCTGCGCTGGGCCACCCGAACAAACAGGGCGCCATTCTGTACGCGGAAGCCATAACTAATATCTTGAAATCAACCCTCCAGATTGCAGACGTCAAATAATCGTTATTGAGACCGCCCTCTGCTTTAACAAATTCGTCTCCGCTGTTTAATCGATTTATCAAATTCGAAACAGATCCGGCACGGTGACTGCGTTGGATGTGAGGTAAATTGCGAGGAGAATGAAGTGTCGGAAAGCCGTCCGTATCGATTCATCGTTGTTGCGAGCCAATGTGCCTCGTGGGTTGTCGGTCAGGTTTTGCGAGTTCGTTACGACATCAGGGTTCATCGTCCTACGGGCACTTTTGACAGTCGGGCACATTGTTTAATTCTTTCACCAACACACAAGTCAGTGCTCGACCCATGGCTGCTAATGATCGGACTCGACTTTCCTCACTTCCGCAACGTACTGCCAATTCGGACGCTGGCGACGCAGACTTTTGTGGGCCGCCTACGATGGCTACGTTGGTTCAAGCCACTGATCAAAATCATGTATCGGCTAGAAGGAGTGGTCGAACTTCCGCCCGATAACAATGGTAACGGTTTTCATGGTGAGAGGGTTCGTGGACTACTCGGTGCACTAAGTGATGGTGATGTGGTGGCGATTTTCCCTGAAGGTGAGATCTGGAGAAAGAGACATCCGCCAATTGGCGAATTTGCGCCCGGGGTGGTCTATCTGCAAAGGAAGTCAGGTGCCGCGATTCTGCCGATTGCGACCTGGATGAGCCAGGGAACATGGCCGCGACGTCGTTATGTGGTCCAGGTCGGCCGACCGGTTCATATACCGGAAGATTTAGACTTGAACGACGGCGCCGCATGGCTTCGGAAACAAGTACTTCGACTCGAGAAAGAAGCGAAGCAGAAGGAGCCTCTCATTTGCTCAACATAGCTCGAAAATGGTGGGATTGTTCAACTGCTGGTCTATGACAAGTACCCAAAGGAGGTTGCTTTGAAACATCTGCGTCGTATGAACCTTAGCGCTTTGGTCATTGTGCTCGTCTGTTTTTTCCTTCCCTGGATTCAAGTCAGTTGCGCAGGTGCAAAAGATACGTTGAGCGGGTTGGACCTTGCTCGGCACGAAGATGGCTTGTTGTGGCTCATTCCAGTTCTGATGTTAGTCCTGATCCTTTCAGCACTACGACAACTCAGGCAGGAACAGAACGGTTTCTTCTCGTTGGCAAGTACACTGTGCGGTCTCGTTTGCGTTTATCTCATGAATCGTGAACGAGTCCGTGCATATGACGAGTCTGATGTGATTACGGCTGAGCTAACGGGTTGGTTTTGGCTCGGATTCTTTTCAGCAGGAGCCGTAGCCATATCGGGTATTCTGTTGTTACGAAACAAATGGCCCAGGGTCTTGAAGGAATGACCATGCAATGCTCTGAGAAAACCATTTGAAAACTAAAGTGACTTCACTCGGTCAGGAGTGGCATCTTTATAGCCATGTCGCCTCGTATACTCCGCTCCGTTCGGAAGAGCGGCGATAAGGCATGGAATCGCTTGCGCGTACTGAATGTTACGTGCGTTGAAAAAGGGAAGAAGTCAACCGAGGAAGTTTCATGTCTTACGGCAGTAGCAATAAATAAATTTCTGCTCCTTGCCGAATGGTGTATTGTGCGACTCCGTCGTCGTATCAACTAACTGAAAATCATCACCAAACTCATCGTGCAGGCTGTCAGCGCTGTATCTCACCACGTCGAGACCGCTGCAACGCATTGGTCCTTCGAGTCCGAAGGTTGCAACGATGACGTGACCACCTGTTTTGACCGAGCGTTGTACCGCATCAACGTAGCGCAGGCGATCTTCCTCGATTATCAGAAAATGAAAAACAGCGCGGTCATGCCAAACGTCGTAGAATTTTTCCGGCAGGTTCACCTTAGTGATGTCCTCTTCCAACCACGTGACAGTGGAAGCGTTTGACCCGAGGCGTTGCCGCGCTACTTCGAGTGCGGCGCCAGAAATGTCCAGGACTGTGACGTTTCGATAACCGGCATCGATCAGATCATCTACTAGAGTCGAAGCGCCGCCACCAACCTCGATAATTTGCGCATTTTTGTTTATTCCGGTTTGCTCGATGAACTTAAGCGACAGCTCCGGATGTTCCTGAAACCAACTTACCTCAGTTGGCTCTTTAGTATGATAGACGTTTTCCCAATGAGTCTTCTTTTGCATTATTAACGACCTCTCGTGTTCGGTCGATATTCTACTCGTGAGAAATAGACTACGAAATGGTTTGGC
>PSRF01000237.1 GCA_003175865.1 Blastocatellia bacterium | reverse complement strand
CTTTCCGCAAGGAGTAAGGCAGAGCCGTTTAAGAACCTTCTCAGAAAAAGAAGAACTTAAGAACTTGCTACACAGAGGACGCAGAGTTAGCGCAGAGAGTCGTCGTACTTTCGCGTTGTTAAAAAAAGGCAGGCGATGAGGCCTGCCTCTCTTGTGTTTGAAACCGAGTGAGATGGTTACTGGATTTCGGCAAGGACAGTGACCACTCGAGGTCTGGTGTTCCTTGCAAAACGCCTTTCACTTTTCATCGCTCTTTCGCTATTTGACTCCTCAACCTGCCACGCTTTGTAGCCGGGTACCCAGACCTCAGCGAGATAGTAACGGTCGCCATACCGATGGAAGACAAGTTTGCCTTGCTTCGTGATGTTAGTTCCTGGCAGCCGATGGCCAATACGAACAATGTTTTCATTAACGCTGTGATTCGTGATCGACAACGTACCTGCGTTCGATGTGTTTACCCCACGAGCCGAGACCATACCCGCGGGGATAATCTGATCGCCCACCATGAAATCAAATGGAATACGTGCTCGAACACCCAGGATTGACTGGGAATTGCTGTGAAGAGCAGCTGACCCGAAAACTGCGACGACGATTATCGTCATCCATACATACCTTCTCATTACATTCACCTTTCGTTTTCAAGCATTGGAAGCGGCCACTGACGGGAAGTATGCGTTTCTTGTTGCTATCGATGTGCCACGAGGAGGGAAGGAAATCGTTGCGACTTAAAAGTGAGGAGTTATCCACAGATTACGACGATTACACAGAGACGCTAATGTGAAGTTATAGAGAGGCAGGAGGTTGGCTCCTTTTAGTGCGCCGTTGGGATTAAGGTTCAACCCCTCCTGTCTGACCGTGTACGTCTCGTGCGGATGTTGTGAGCTCACAACGGATTAGTAATTAAGCTGGCGCACGAGACGTACGCGCTCCGACAGAAGAGCTTGAATTATTCAATCAGAGATCCTCCTGAAATTAGGACACCACTTAGCAATACAGGTTCCCAATTCAGCGAAGCTATGAATTAGGACAGGAGGCAGGCGAGGACGCCTGCGCTCCCAGCACTACGGTTGATTAGGCAAGGCAGCTCCCAGCGCGATCATTGAGTTAGTTCAGATGTCATTATGGCGCCGCCGAAACCGGTGAGGACGGCGGAAATTTTTAAGACCTTCCGGGTGTCCTTTGCGATCCATACAGTCTGTTTGTCCGCGTCATTAGCGGCGTCGACAATCTCAACTTTGTAGGCGTCGAAAGTTCCGGCAGGCACTGTCACGCTCTCCATCCCCACTACTTTAAGCTGCTTCATCTGTGGTTTTTGTTTCTGGAGATCGAAGTTGCGGAAAGCGACACTGTAGCCATCGGCCAGTGGTAATGATGCGATCACATCGAATGTTCCCGCACCATCTGCAAACAGAGTACCGCCAGGATCGGCGTTGATAGGAGTGGCCTGGCCGTTCATGTTCATCGAGCCGCTCAGTTTGTTTGGTGCGACGTCGAGCTCAATCGTCATTTGAGCTTGCTTGATTGAACGATGTTTGAGTAACAACGTTTTCTTTTCAATTGTGCTGATATCTGCAAATTCACCCTGCGGAAGGACTGCCGTTTCGTTTACGCTCCAGGCTCCATTCTCCTCCTTGATTTCCTTTTTGAGGGTAAACGGAACTGATTGTGGACCAGCAACAATTGAGCCTTTGTAGTTGAAGGTACCTGGTTGAAGATCGACAGCCGGTTTCGGCAGCGCGGCACTCGTGTCCATCTTCTTCGGAAGTGTAACAGTCTTAACGTCAACAGTGATGTCCTTGAGTCGCTGTGTGACTTCGGAAGTCATGGTTTCCTGGTAACGACCGCCAAGATATTTCGCGAGGAACTTCTCCGAAGACGCAAACATCGCCATGTTATTCACCGGTCGCGCAAATCCATGACCTTCGTCTGGCGCTACCAAGTACTCGACTGGGAAACCCCGATCGCGCAACGCAATCACGATCTGATCCGACTCTCGTTTATTCACGCGAGGATCGTTAGCTCCCTGAACAACCAGCAGCGGCGTTTTTATTTTGTCAGCTGAGTTAAGTGGTGATTGTCTTTGTAACTGCGCTTTGCCTTCCGGCGTGTTTGGATCGCCCATCCTTTCGTAGAACAGTTTTCTGATCTGTTCCCAGTAAGGCGGAATCGACTCGAGCAGCGTGATCAAATTAGATGGTCCAACAATGGACACAGCCGCTGCATACAGATCTGGCGTGAATGTCACTCCGGCGAGTGTTGCATACCCCCCGTATGAACCGCCCATGATGCCGACACGTTTTGGATCGGCGATGCCTTGAGCGATCAAGTACTTTGCTCCCCATGTCACGTCGTCCTGCATCTTCTCGCCCCATTGTTTATTACCGGCGTCGAGAAACTTCTTCCCGTAACCAGTTGAAGCACGGAAGTTGGGTTGCAACACTGCGTAACCGCGATTCGCAAGAAACTGTGCGAACGAATTGTAGCCCCAGCTATCGCGTCCCCATGGACCACCATGTGGAACAATAACTGCCGGCAGATTCTTCGCTTCAACGCCTTTCGGCAACGTCAGGTAAGCCGGAATTTCCAAACCGTCGGACGACTTGTAAGTGACTGGCTTCATCGGCGCGAGGTAATCGCGGTTCAACTTTTCGCGAATTTGATACTGAAGCGTCAACTTCTTTGTTGTTCGATCAAACAGGTACGTTGAGCCGGGATCGGTGTCGCCATACGCCGAGATGATTAGCAGTTTTTCATCCCTGGTTGAGGATCCGAAAGCGAGCTCTTTGCCGGGAAGTTGTTTCTGAAGCAGTTTGTAATCAGCCTCGTAGTTTTTATCTTTCCAGTAGATCCTTTCGCGCTCATCATCGTAGGTCGTGGCTATCAGATCGTCAGATAGCTCGGAGAAGGAAGCGCTTCCGAAATCGACGCGCTTCATAGGATCGGATTCGACTAGCTCTTCAGTACCGGTAGTTGGATTAAATAATTCGAGTTTAATCAAATCCGTATCGCTGCCCTTATTGGTAGTGAAGTACGTGCGGATACCGTCTTTGTGATAACGAACCGGTCCGCAGGTTTCGAAGACACCGCAGGAATAGACCTTGGTGAAGCCGTTGGCATCAACCCGAAGAACCTCTGTGTCACCGTTTTCTGCTGAACGAGTTGCGAGTCGGAGTTGGTCCTTGAGATCAAACACCCAGTCAGTGATCCGTTCTGTATTTTTGCGAACGAGCGTCCGCTCGCCGGTAGAAATCTTCACTTTGTAAAGATCGTGCCAAGCCTTGTCGCGATCGTTGATACCTACGTAAATAGTGTCAGGGTCACTCCGCGGGACCGAGTAAATAAACGCTCGTACACCTTTCGTGTCAGTCAGATTTCGTGCAGTTGGAACTTCCTGACCAGTGGCCGGTGCGTCCGCCGGGTTGACTGCGTAGACGTTGTAATTTTCGTCGCCGGCTTTGTCTTGAACGTAAAGAATGAATTTGCCGTCGCGTGACCAGAAGTAAGAAGGAATCGGACGGGTGGTGTCGGCAGTGATCGGTTTCGCGCTCGTGAAAGGATCAGCAGTGCGTTTCACCCAGACGTTACGTGTGCCTTTGAATGGTTTGATGAACGCGATGAAGGCTCCATCGGGTGAGATTTGCGCGCCGGCAATCTCCGGATCTCCAAAGAAAAGTTCGCGGTCGATTAAGGGTGGTGCCTGGGCGAAGACTTGTTGAGCAATCGCCAGTGTGATCAATGCGGTCAGGAGAAGGGTAACTAAGGAGCGCATACAAACCTCTTTCTGTGGGTTGGAGTTGGAATTAGGTTTACGCAATGGTAACAGAAAGGTTTCGTAAAAGGGGAATCCACAGATCTTTGGTGCTCTTATTAGTAACTCGCGGATGGAGGTTCAAGCTGTTCTGTCAGACCGCGTACGTCTCATGCGCATGTCATTTAGAATTAAAGCTTGTTAACAAAGGTAGGCACGAGTCGTACGCGGTCCGACAGAAGAGCTTGAATGATTAAGTCGCAAGTGTAACTAAAGGGTACGTTTCCAAGGGTTTGTTGTTAGAGTAGTTCAGGGTGATTTTGAGATCTATCACGCAGATTCCTGTAACCAGAGGAAACCCGATGCCTAAGAAACGTGCCAAACGCAAGCACACTGTTATTGCTCATCTGCAGGCAATTGAATTGTTCAAGGCAGGGTCGTCGATCGAGTTGGACATCTATGCTTCCAAGCAGAAGATCGGAACTTTGATGATCGGCCGAGGATCACTGTTCTGGTACGGCCGTAATCGGCAGATCAGGAAACGAATCTCCTGGACAAGATTTGCCGACATGATGGATGAGTTAGCGTACGGATCTAAGTAGAGGTTTGACACTGCGAACACGCCGCTTTAGTGCGCAGATTACACCGCTTGCAAATTCCGGCTTCGCGCTTGTAGGGCTCAGCAGTTTGAATTGGGTTCCTAATCTCGCAATTGTGTGCTCAAAAGAGATAACATTCCCTACAACTAATCACCGTTCCAAAACGAGAAAGGTGTAGGGAAGCAATGAGAAAAACAGTTATTGGCACAATGGTGATGTTAGCAGTAGGTGTGATCGCATTTAGCCAGGAATCCAAGATGGTGGATCATGGTCTGTTCACACCGGGAGACGTTAAATGGATGGATGCGCCAAACGCGCTGCCAGCGGGTGCAAAGCTCGCTGTACTGGAGGGTAACCCGTTCAGTGCGGGACTCTACACGATGCGCCTGTCGATGCCGGCTGGTTACAAAATTCCGCCCCACTGGCACACGAGGGTCGAGCATGTCACGGTCATCTCAGGGAAATTCAATATTGGCATGGGAGAGAAGTTTGAAGAGTCAAAGGCTAATGCCATGCCGGCGGGAACCTTTGGCTTTCTTGCTCCGCAAATGAAACACTTCGCGTTCGCATCGGAAGAGACCATCATTCAACTGCATGGAGAAGGTCCATGGGAAATTACTTACGTCAATCCTTCGGATGATCCACGAAAGAAGAGCGGCCAGTAGTTATCTTTGTGAAAACTACCCATGAACCGCGGCCTGCGAATCAAAGGTGAACTCCACAAAAAAGTTTGCGCGCACG
>PSRF01000288.1 GCA_003175865.1 Blastocatellia bacterium | reverse complement strand
TAACGAAGTCTCTAGGCAAACTCGGAGTTTTGACCCGGTTCTCTATTCGCGTATCTCTTAGCGCAGGTTCAGTCGTAAATTGCGCTTGGCTCAACCCAATCAAAAATTGAAAATCCCTATGAATTCGGATTCTTCAGCACCGCGATGAATGGCAGGTTGCGATAACGCTCCGCGAAATCCAGCCCGTACCCCACCACAAACTCGTCAGGAATCTGGAATCCAAGATAATCAATCTTTACTTCACGCTCGCGCCGTTCATATTTATCAAGTAACGCAGCAAGTTTGACGCTGGCGGCGCCGCGCGATTGGAGGTTTGCCAACAAATAAGAAAGCGTTAATCCAGTATCGACGATGTCTTCAACAACGAGTATGTCGCGCCCCTCGATTGGCACATCGAGGTCTTTCATGATTCTCACTTCACCTGACGTTCGCGTCGACGAACCATAACTCGAGATTGCCATGAATTCGACGCTGACGCGCGTATCAACAGCGCGCATCAAATCGCTAAGAAAGAAACACGCACCTTTCAACACACCAATGAAAAGAGGATTTCGTCCAGCGTAGTCTGTCGTGATTTGCGCGCCGAGCTCTTTGATACGATCGCGGATCTGTTGTTCAGAGATGAGTATTTCGAGATTAGGATTTGAGAATTCAGATGTGATGTGGGCAGAAGAAGTAGCCAACGGATCCTCCTCTTGATGTGCTGTTCAGTTGTTGATTTTTACAAACCAGAACTCGTTTGCTTATGTGCCGGTGGTGCGACATACTATGCGCGCTCTTCCATTAGGTCAATGCTCCTGGCGAAATTCAGAAGTAACAACGTACTCCACATGAAGATGTCTGTTCTGCGGGCTGTGCTGATCGGCTTCGTATTGGCGGTACTCGTGACGCCGTGCGTTGCGCAAAGCCAGGTAATACAACCATGCGAAGCGTCGCCATCTCCAGCGAAAGCGGCAGCATCAGGTCCGCCTGTCAAAGTTGGTGTTAAGGCAACACAGGTAGTTGTCGATGAAAGCGTCGCTCCCGATCCAACGGTTGAAAAACTCGTCGCGGGATATAGCCAGAAAGTTAAACAGCTCACTAATGTCATCGGAACGCTGGACGGTGAGTTGCAAACAGGCGGCGTCGGCGCAAGTACCATGGGCCACTTTGTTGCCGACGGGATCATGTCGGCCGCAAAGGCCAGGCTTGGACCGCATGTTGATTTTGCTTTTACGAATGCGCCCGGATTGCGCAAGAAAGAGATACAGCCGGGTCCGCTTAAAGCGTGGGACATCTTCGAATTGTTACCGTTTGAAAATTCCCTGGTGCAAGTCGAATTAACGGGCAGCCAGCTCTTGATGATTTTACAGCGCCTCACGACTGCTCGTGATGCCGAGGCGGGAGCGCGTATTCAGTTCAAATGGAACGAACAGAACCGGGCAGAATTCATCAGTGCAAAACTCGTTGATGCTTCGGGACAAGAGCGCGAGATTGATCACAACAAGACGTACACAGTTGTCACGATCGATTACCTCATAAAAGTTGCCGGCAACTATGCGATTCTGCAGGACGGCAAGAACATCAAACCCTTAAACATTACGATCCGAGACGCGGTGATGGATTATGTGAAGGCAGAGACGGCAGCGGGTCGACATATTCAAGCACGTCTTGACGGTCGTTTTGTCCAGATTGGTCCAGACCCGGTGAAGACGGAGACACAACCTTAATGTCCGATAAGCTTTAGCTTGTCGATGCCCTGGTTATTTGAACTAGAGTGCTAAACGAAAACTGGTAGCTAAATGATTAGCCGTCGTACTTTTTTGGGTAACTCAATCTTGTTTAGTGCGGCGGCGCTAGCACTGCCACGTGAATTGGCGATACGTGCGGAGGGTGCGGCAGGTGAAACTGTCATCACGATTCTTCACACCAACGATACTCATTCACAAATTGATCCTGTTGGACCAAACGACAAACAGTATGGAGGCAAAGGTGGAGTTGCGCGACGTGCGACTCTCGTCAAAAACATTCGCAAAGAGAATCCAAACACGTTGCTGATTGACGCTGGAGACGTTTTGCAGGGCACGCCTTATTTCAATTTCTACAAAGGCGAGATCGAATACAAGGCGATGTCCGCTATCGGGTATGACGCAGGAACCCTGGGAAACCACGAATTTGACAACGGAGTCGATGCACTGGCTGCTGCTCTTAAGTTCGCAAATTTCGACATCGTGTCATCGAACTACGATGTGAGGGGAACTGCGCTAGAGAAGATCGTAAAGCCGTATGCGATAAAGACGGTCGCGGGCATTCGTGTCGGACTTTTGGGTTTAGGTATTAGCCCGGCAGCGTTAATCACACCGGAGAATTTCACAGGTATTACCTTCATCGATCCGATCGTAGCTGCCCGTGACACTATAAAGATTTTGAAAGACCAACGTTGCGATCTAATCGTGTGCATGTCTCACCTTGGCTATTCCGAGACTCCGAGGCGCAACAGCGTCAATGATGCTCAACTCGCTGCGCAGGTTGATGGTATAGATTTCATCGCGAGTGGGCACACTCACACTTTCATGAAAGAACCTGTGAAGGTAAAACAACCTTGTGGTGCTGAGACTCTCATCTTTCAGGTTGGCAAAAGTGGAATTAATGTTGGACGAGTGGACTTCACTTTTCGCGCGGGCAAGTTGGCTTCCGCGGTTGGAGGACCTTTGTAATTTTTAATTTCCGATAGTTGATTTGTTAAGGTCTTCAGTAGTCTCCGCCTAGAACGGAATCGAAATCAAAAATTTAAGATATGGCAGACGACGAAACTAGAGATCGAGTGCGCGCTTTAGTTCGGGAAGTGCTGGCGAAGGCTGTCCCCGAAAGCGTCGATCTGTCTTCCCCAACACAAACTAAATTTGTCGACACGCTTCCGGCGACCTCAACTTCGCAAACAGATGTTACCCGCGATGAATCCTCCAAAGCAGTCATCACTGAAGACGATGTTCGCGGACTAGAGGCTGGTTCCGTTTTGAGAATCGCCGAACAGGCTCGGCTCACTCCTCTCGCTGCCGACATTGTTAACGACAGACACATTCAGATAGTAAGACGCGCATCGAGGCGCGGTTCAAAGGAGTCAAAGCTGGTCGGCGTCGGCGCTGATCACGGTGGCTACAAAATGAAGGAGGAGTTGAAGACGCTGTTGATTGAGTTGGGCCATAAGGTCCATGACTTTGGCACAAACTCAGAAGACCCAGTCGACTACCCGGACTTTGCACACGCCGTCGCCCGTTCCGTTTCGGAAGGATCTTCGGATGTTGGAATCATCATCGATGGGGCGGGCGTTGGTAGCGCAATGACAGCTAACAAGGTTCCGGGCGTGCGAGCTGCCGCATGTTATTCGGTTGCAGTGGCGCAAAACTCACGAGAGCATAATGGTGCGAACGTCCTTACGTTGGGCAGCAAAACAATTACGAATGCTGAAATGCGCGAAATCGTAAAGGCATGGTTGGCGACAGATATCTCTGAAGACCGACACCGCAAACGCGTCGCGAAGATCGATGCAATTCAACGCCAGTATCAGAGATAACTCCTTGGAGTGCGGGCGGCCCGGCGCCGCTTTGTTATCGCGAGAGCTGCCTGTCATACTCAATTTATCGTTGTAACAAAGCGGCGCCGGGCCGCCGCACTCCAAGGTGGTAGAATGATTATATGCCTTACTCAAATGGCGAATACGAATTATTGATCGAGCAGATCACTGACGCCATTGTTGCTCGACTGAACGGCGACAGTCACGATCAGGCTGCACTGTGCGGCTGCACCTCCGAGTGTTTCAACCGGTGTCCGGAGCGAATGCATCGGATCGTAGACGCCGGCGCGGCTCGCATCGGTCTTATCCTCGGCCAAACCGGATCCGCACGTGATTGGGCCAGTCTCGTCGATCACACTCTGCTCAAACCTGAAGCTACCGACGAAGACATTCGCAAGCTATGTCAGGAAGCTGCAACTTATCGATTTGCTTCAGTATGTGTGAATCCGACCTGGGTACGTGCCGCTGCGTGCTCGCTTCAAGGAACCGGTATTCCGGTTTGCACTGTCATAGGATTTCCTCTCGGCGCAACATTGTCCGACGTCAAAGCTTACGAAGCACGACGCGCGATATTCGATGGCGCGCGCGAAGTTGATATGGTGATTAATGTCGGCGCGTTGAAGAGTGATGATGACTGTCTCGTCGAACACGACATTCGTTCCGTTGTTGAAGTCGCACACGAGTACAACGTTACTTGCAAAGTCATTATTGAGACTGCGCTGTTAACTGACGAGGAAAAAGTGCGCGCATGCCTGGCAGCGAAAAACGCTGGCGCTGATTTCGTCAAGACTTCAACAGGCTTCTCCAAAGGTGGCGCGACCGTTGCTGACGTTGCCTTGATGCGACGCACCGTGGGCTCCGAGCTCGGCGTCAAAGCATCTGGTGGGGTCAAGGGACTCGAGGACGCGCGCAAGATGGTCGAAGCTGGTGCGACACGCATCGGCGCAAGTGTCGGCGTTAAGATAGCGCAGGAAGCCGCTGGAAACAGTTCGATAAAAACCACCAGTTCCGCTTATTGATCGCGAATCTTCCTTTTCAAATTTGAAATGCTAATCCTGATCATCTTGTAGTCCTGTCCTATTTCTCGTTCATAATTTAGGTCTTGCTCGCAGCGCATTCTTCCGTCTATGCTTCGCGCAGTTAATCCACAGTACAGGTCGAAACGCGATGCCCGCAGATCCCAAATTGTTGGCAGTCATCCTGGGCGGAGGCGCCGGCAACCGACTATATCCACTCACGCAAAGACGTTCGAAACCAGCTGTTCCCCTCGGCGGTAAATACCGCCTCGTAGACATAGCGCTTTCGAATTGCATCAACTCTGACATTCTCCGTACGTTCGTTCTTACTCAGTACAACTCGGCATCCCTGAATCGTCACGTCGCTCAAACTTATCGCTTTTCCCCTTTTTCAAACGGGTTTGTTGAAATCCTGGCAGCTGAGCAAACCCCTGAGAGTCCGCAATGGTTTCAGGGTACAGCCGACGCAGTGCGCCAGGTGCTGCCACATATCAGCGATGGCGGGATCGACACTTTACTCATACTCTCAGGTGACCACCTATACCGAATGGACTATCGTCAGTTTCTTGCGAGACATCACGAGACGGATGCCGACGTCACTGTTTCGGTTATTCCTTGCGACGCCCGCGCAGCTACCGAGTTTGGTTTATTGAAAACTGATGAACATGGACGCATCGTGGAGTTCAAAGAAAAACCAAAAGGCGATGAACTCACGTCGATGCAGGTCGACACGACGAGTCTAGGTCTCGAACCACACGAGGCGGCGCGAAGACCGTTCCTCGCTTCCATGGGTATCTACGTTTTTAAATACGAGCGTCTGGAACAATTATTGAACAACGATGACAACTGGATCGATTTTGGAAAAGAAGTGATTCCCGGCGCGATCCATTCCGGCTGTAACGTTCAAGCTTTTATGTTTGACGGTTATTGGGAAGACATCGGAACTATTGGGGCGTTCTA
>PSRF01000370.1 GCA_003175865.1 Blastocatellia bacterium | reverse complement strand
ACGAAGTACGAAGTACAAAGCACAAGACCATGAAATTTGTCAGGTTCATCGCGACACTAATCGTTCTCCTGTCGTTTGTTGCTCTTGTGTGTGCGCAGGAGAGTGCACCGAATCCTGGTGAGGCTGCTAAGAAAACGAATGCAAGACCAGCTAACCAAACTGTAAACAACACTCCAGATCCGTTCGACGGTGCTCCAGTTGAAAAAATGGCCGGACAGTGCGTGACACTTGAAACAGAATTGGGAGCGATAGAGATTGCGATGATGCCCGAAGTTGCGCCCGAGTCAGTGCGTAACTTCTTAAACCTCGCTACTACGCACTCGCTCGATACAACTACGTTCAGTCGGATCGTTAAGGATTTCGTTATCCAGGGCGGAAACCTGCAGACGAGCGAACACTGGAATCTCGATCTGGCGCGACGCATGTCGCACAAAATTCCGGATGAACCTGGCATCGTCAAACATGTCCGCGGAATCGTGTCGATGGCGCGCACTGAAGAAGCAAACAGCGCCACCACGCACTTCTTCATTTTGGTTGGCAATGGTTCGCATCTCGACGGCAAATTTTCTGCTTTCGGTACCGTCACCAAAGGGATCGAAGTAGCTGACGCGATCAATCATGCACCGGCCGATGGTGAGAAACCTGAGAAGCCGATCAAAATCAATCGAGCCGTTGTCGCTCCGTGCAAGAAATGATGCGGCACTTAGGGTTGCTGCTGACGTTTGCTTTGTTTGTGGTTGCGTGTGTAAGTCCACAGTCGGATGGAGTGGCAGCATCGCCAGAAGCAGCGCAGCGTCTTCTCAAACTACGTGGCTACAATTTTACTGAGCACGATTTTTTCGAAGCTTGCGCTGCACGTGACCTTCCTGCAGTGAATGCATTTTTGAGTGGGGGGATCAATCCGAATGCACGACAACCAACAAACAGTAGAACAGCGTTGATTGGTGCCGCAGCTCGGGGTGATCGAGAAGTAGTCGTCGCATTGTTACAAGGCGGGAGTGACGTCAACGCGAAAGACATTGCTGGGTATACTGCACTGTTTCATGCTCTTGAAGCGCGATACGACGATGTTGCTGACGTTTTGATAGATCAGAAAGGGTTGGATCTAAGTGCTCGTGGAAAGAACGATGTTACGGCGTTGATGAGTTACGTTTGGCGCGATCGAATTGAAGGAGTAAAGAAACTTCTCTCTTTGGGATCTGATGTCAATGCAGTCGATACAGATGGTGACACTGCATTGCACGGTGCCGCGCAGACGGGTAACGCTTCAGTTGTGCGGTTATTGCTGGAAAGAGGCGCACAGCCAAACGTGAAAAACAAGTTGGGAGGCACTCCGTTGATGTGGGCGGCAGTCTATGGAAATGAAGAGGCGGCGAAGATGTTGTTGTCACATGGTGCCGATCCAAAGCTGAAGGATGTGGATGGAATAACGGCGCTCGAGTGGGCGAAGCGAAATAATCGAAACGGCATTGTCAGATTGCTCGGGCGCTGATGGTTTTGTTCTTTGTACTTTGTGCTTTGTTCTCTGAAGCGCACGGGAAGTTGTCAGGACGCGACAACCAACTAGTCAAAGTACAAAGCACAAAGAACCAAGCACAAAGATCAAATATCATGTTGCTAGTCATCGACAACTACGATTCATTCACTTACAACCTGGTCCAGTATCTGGGAGAATTGGGCGAGCAGGTTGAGGTGCGTCGCAATAACCAGGTAACCGTTGAAGAGATCGAAGGCTCGCTTCGCCCTCAACGCGTCGTGATCTCACCCGGACCAGGTACACCCGATGATGCTGGTATTACGTTAGACGTAATCAAGAGACTAGCAGGCAAGATTCCTTTGCTGGGCGTTTGCCTCGGACATCAGGCAATTGGTCAGGCATTCGGCGGCAAAGTGGTGCGCGCACCGCAGTTGATGCACGGAAAATCGTCTGAGATTTGTCACGATGGCCGAACGATTTTCGAAGGGCTTGAAGATCACTTTCCTGCCGGTCGTTACCATTCGTTGATTGTTGAAAAGGAATCATTACCTGACTGTTTGGAGGTCTCTGCCTACACGACTGACGACATAATCATGGGTCTTCGTCATCGTGAGCTGAAAGTAGAAGGTGTGCAATTCCATCCCGAATCCATTCTTACAACTGACGGCAAGAAGTTACTCGCGAATTTCTTGAAGCTCTAAATTACACCTGCCTCATGTCTCAACCTTCACTCCAGCAATTTCTTTCGCGTCTGCTTCGTCATGAAGATCTGAGCCGTCACGAAGCGACAACACTTCTTGACGCCTTGTTAGCGGAAGACTCAACGGACGCTCAGATTGCAGGTGTGCTCGTTGCGTTGACAGCAAAAGGCGAGACGGTTGAGGAGCTGACCGGCTTTGCGCAAGGCTTACGTTCGAAGGCGACTCGCGTGAGTTGTTCGCATCGTTGCTTCATCGATACCGCAGGCACCGGATCGAGTCGTGCAAAGACTTTCAATATTTCGACAGCAGCAGCATTTGTCATTGCGGGCGCAGGATTGCCGGTCGCAAAGCATGGCAATCGAGCTGCGAGTAGCATGTCGGGTAGTGCCGATGTTCTTACTGCACTCGGCGTTAACATATCGACCTCTCCACTAGTTTCGGAATCGACGCTGAATGACATTGGCATCTGTTTCATGTTCGCTCCTCTTTATCATGGAGCGACAGCGCGAGTCGCAGCCATTCGCAGACAGTTAGCAGTGCAAACTACTTTCAATCTTCTGGGACCAATGAGTAATCCAGCGCACGCACCACGCCAGATTATTGGCGTCTGGGATCGAGAGTTGGTGACAAAAGTTGCTTCAGTGTTGGCAGCACTTGGAACCGAACGCGCCTGGGTGGTCCATGGCGACGATGGACTTGACGAGATCACACTTGCCGGCGCAACGCACGTAGCGGAAGCCGTTGAAGGTGAGGTCAGAACTTTTTCGCTGACGCCGAAGGCCTTTGGTTTAAGTGAGACATCGATTCATCATCTTCGTGGTGGCGACAGTGCGGCAAACGCTCAGATTGTCAGAGATGTAGTTTCAGGACACCGGCACGATGAAGCTCGAGATCTTGTCCTGATGACAGCCGCAGCTGCGCTTGTTGTCGGCGGCGTTAGCTCAGATTTGACTCAAGCGATGGCGCGAGCCGAAGAGTCAATAGACAGTGGCGCCGCATCTGAAAAACTTAGTGAACTAATTCGGCTAACGAACTTTGATAGCTAAGTTAGATGTTGCATCCGGTCGCTACTGCTCGCGGTTCACTAACCGACTGTTTTGTGCAAACTCAACAATGGATTTTCTCGTACGAATTATTGATCGAAAGAAGCACCGGCTCGAAGAAGCGAAGCGAGTCGTTTCCCTCGACCGATTACGCGCCTTTGCGTTCGAGAAACGCGGGTCGCATAAATTTCGCGGCGCTCTGGAGAATCAGTCCCGCATAAACGTCATCGCGGAATTCAAGCGTCGTTCACCATCGAAGGGAGTAATCCGTGCGAATGCGGATCCTGGTGAAATAGGGCGTCTCTATGAAGCTGGTGGCGCTGTTGCGGTATCTGTCTTAACCGAGGAAGATTTTTTTGACGGTTCCCTCGAAGATCTTAAAACGGTCAACCAAAACGTTTCGATACCAGTGCTTCGCAAAGATTTTGTCTTTGATGAGTACCAGGTTTACGAAGCGGCCGCAAATGGTGCTGATGCAGTTCTATTGATCGTAGCGGCCCTGGACGATCAAACGCTGCTTCGTCTGCGATGCGTTGCTGAAGATGAGCTGCAACTCGACGCATTGATTGAAGTTCATACCGTCGAGGAAATCAAACGTGCTGGTGAGGTTGGAGCATCCGTGATCGGCGTGAACAATCGAAATCTGAGTACCTTCGAAGTTTCGCTTGATACCTCAATCAAGTTAGCAAATAACGCTCCGCCGTACTCCGTTCTTGTTAGTGAGAGTGGTCTCAACACGCGCGACGATCTAACTCAACTCCGAGATGCGGGTTTTAGTGCGTTCTTGATTGGCGAGTCGCTAATGCGAAGCGACGACCCTGTTCACATGCTTAGAAGGTTGACATCACCTAACTAATGCAGGGGTAAAGAGGATGGCTCTTGACAAGAGATCAGTAGGGAACCCCGAGGCGTCGGGGTTCCCTAACGATCTGTGATGGAGACCGATCAAGGTTTTAGCGTATGACACTAGTCAAGATCTGCGGAATCACCAATCTCGAGGATGCTCGCATCGCTGTCGATGCTGGTGCAGATCTACTTGGTTTCAACTTTTATCCGAAGAGCTTGAGATATCTGTCACCCGCGGCAGCGCGAACCATCATCGATCAACTTCCAGCGAAAGTTGTGAAGGTTGGAGTATTTGTTGACGTCGAATCTCCAGCACACGTCGTCGATATTGCACAAAGTTCTGGAGTCCAGGTACTCCAATTACATGGGGACGAATCACCTGAATACTGCGATTCGCTCGCGGACTGGAATGTCATAAAGGTGCTCGGCGTCGACAGTGACTTCGATGTTGGGCAAGCAACTCGTTATCGAGTGAACTCCATTATGCTGGATGCACGTGACCAAAAGTTGAAAGGAGGGACAGGGCGAGTAATAGATTGGTCAAGAGCAAAACAAGTGAACAACCTGGTGCCTAAACTTTTCCTCGCGGGCGGCCTATCGCCTGAGAACGTTACGGAAGCGATTCGTTCCGTGCATCCTTACGCTGTCGACGCTTGCAGTTCAATCGAAACATCACCAGGTAAGAAAAACCACGAACGCATGCGCGAATTCATAAACGCGGCGCACAATGTTAAACCTTGACGCTGCTCCACAGTTGGAGAGTATTCTACTCGGTGTCCGATAAGCGTTAGCTTGTCGTTGTGCCCGTTAAGGACCAACGTTGAAACAATCAATTGTAGATGTTGATATCGTTAACCTCGACAAGCTGAAGCTTATCGGACACTCAGCCCCGGCTTGTCTCAGACCCTCCCCTAATAATTTGTATCGAGAGTTCGTCTTTGCAGGCGATGTTATGTCCGTTCGTACTGGAAAAGTTGAGTCGCACGATCGATCTCGCGGACGTGTGCTCGTTATTGCAGACGAGGATCAATCAAGTCTGATTGAAACTCTGAACAAGAGGAGAATCGAAGTTGTTGGCGTTGCAAATGGGACTGCGGCGCTCGTGGCCTTACAACGCTCCCGGCCGCACCTCGTTGTAGCTAATTCAGCGACGAAGGGTCTACGAATCAGTGAGCTGGCCCGCTCATTGGCAAACGCAGAGGATGGTATACCTCTCGTACTCGTTGGCCCAGAAAAATCGAGTGTTGCTAATCGTCACGCCGCATTCCTTGAAGGTGCCTTTGACTACTTCGCGTTGCCCGAAGAGTTTGAGTTACTGGTCGAGCGCGCACAACAGCTCATCGCTCTCCGACAAAAGATCGATCGCTTGCGAGCCGATGCTGATCTTGATGCTTTAACGGGGCTTGCTAACCGGCGTCGATTTCGTAGCGCGTTACATCGAGAGGTTGAGAGATATCGACGGTACAATACACCCTGCTCCTTGTTACTCGTAGACATCGATCACCTGAAGGCAATCAACGACAAGTTCGGTCATCCTGCTGGTGACATCGTCATACATCAGATCGCCCAGACCTTAAGTAAGATTTCGCGTGATAACGATACTGCTGCACGCCTCGGCGGCGAGGAGTTTGCACTGCTACTGTCGGGAATCGATGTTGATAAGGCGGCGACAGCGGCTGAACGTTTACGCATTGTGCTGGCGGCAACAACTGTCGAGGGCGTTGGACATGTCACTGTCAGCATTGGAGTCGCCGGTTGTCCAGCGAGTTCCTGTACGGAGAGATCTCTGTACGCGGCGAGTGACGCGGCTCTTTACGTTGCAAAAAATAAAGGCCGCAATCAAGTAGCTGTCGCACCTCCGATGCAGGACAAACTGCCCGGCGTTTAAGTGCCGCCGCGGCTCTATCTCGATTTTATGTCGTCACCAATAACACAGCCTGATGCTCGCGGTCACTGGGGACCGTATGGCGGTCGATTTGTACCGGAGACGTTGGTCGCGCCGCTGGATGAACTGACTGACGCTTACCAGTCCGCGCAAGGTGACGAGTCGTTTCATAGAGAACTCGAGTATTTGCTGAGTACTTACGCGGGTAGACCCACGTCACTTTCTTTTGCGGAACGTCTTACCGCTCATGCTGGTGGTGCAAAGATCTATCTCAAACGAGAAGACCTGCTGCACACGGGAGCCCACAAGATTAATAATACGTTGGGCCAGGCGTTGCTCGCGCGCCGCATGAACAAGCGTCGCATCATTGCGGAGACTGGTGCAGGGCAACACGGCGTTGCAACTGCGACAGTGTGCGCGCTGTTTGGTCTCGACTGCATTGTCTACATGGGTTCAGAGGACATGCGACGACAGTCGTTGAATGTTTTTCGCATGGAATTGCTGGGTGCTGAAGTGCGAGCTGTCGATGCTGGTTCACGCACTTTAAAGGACGCGATAAACGAGGCATTGCGTGATTGGGTTACAAACGTCAAGGACACTTACTACCTGCTTGGCAGCGCACTTGGTCCACATCCTTACCCGGTCATGGTCCGCGACTTTCAGAGTGTGATTGGACGTGAGACACGTCGACAGATACTCGATCGGGAGGGACGATTACCGGATGCGCTGGTTGCGTGTGTCGGTGGTGGTTCAAATTCGATCGGGATGTTTCATCCGTTTCTGGCTGATGAATCGGTGAAAATGATTGGTGTCGAGGCGGGTGGCCGAAGTCACAAACTCGGTGAACATGCGGCGCGCTTCAACACTGACGGAGGCGGCCGACCAGGTGTGTTGCAAGGGACGATGAGCTATGTTCTGCAGGATGATAATGGTCAGGTCGCGACTACGCACTCAATTTCAGCGGGTCTCGATTATCCATCGATTGGTCCCGAACACGCATTCCTTCATGATTTGAACCGCGTGGTGTACATGGACGTCGGTGATCGCAAGGCGATGGATGCTTTTCAACTTTTAGCGAAACTCGAAGGCATCATTCCGGCTCTGGAGTCTGCGCATGCTGTGTCGCACGGCATGGAAGTAGCGTGTAACATGTCGACCGATCAAATTGTGATTGTGAATCTCTCCGGGCGTGGTGATAAAGACGTCAACACTGCGCGAGAGTACCTGGAGGAGAACTCCTAAGTGGGTCGCATCGAAGATGCATTCGCGCAGTTGCGGCGTGCAGGCAAAAAAGGATTCATTCCATTCATTACTGCTGGCGATCCAGATCTGCAGACGACAGAAAAATTGCTGATTGAATTGGCTCAAGCACACTCGACGGTCATTGAGTTGGGTGTACCTTTCAGCGATCCAATGGCTGATGGGCCAGTAATTCAACGTTCGTCTGAGCGGGCTCTGAATCAGAACGTGAGTTTGCAGGCTGTGATTGATGTGGCCGCACGTGCGCGAACGAAGATCCAAACACCGATTATTCTGTTCAGTTATTTCAATCCGTTGTTACAGTTTGGCCTGAAGCGTCTCGCTACGACCGCAAAAGAAGCAGGGGTAGACGGGATACTCGTGACAGATCTGACGCCCGAGGAAGCAGTCGACTTTGAAACCGAGTTGCGGCGTAATGAACTCGATATGATTTTCTTGACCGCGCCGACTTCAACAGATGCGCGATTGAAGTTGATCGCTGAGCGCGCTAGTGGTTTTATCTACGCTGTTTCACGTGCTGGAGTCACGGGAGAACAAGCTAGTGTCAGTGAAGAGGCTGAGAAATTGGTTAGTCGAGTTCGACAGTTCTCGAGCTTACCTGTTGCTGTTGGTTTTGGAGTTTCGACGAGGGAACAGGTTGTGGACGTGCAGCGTTACGCTGATGCTGTAGTTGTTGGGTCTGCGATCGTTTCGCAGATCGAACGCACCGCAGCCGTTGCGGCGGTACCAGGAAGCGTCCGTGAGTTTGTCCGTGGTTTAATCAATGAGTGATAACGCAAAGACCAGAGGAATAAAGCCAGGCGTGCCTATTTTGTTGGTGCTGCACACGCCACGTGAGAAGTGTTGGGGCATACTCGACGAGATTACTGCCGCTGGAGTATTCTTGCGCGGTCTTGACTTAAAGGCCTTCGACGACTGGATTCGCTCGGTAGTTCATCATGAGCCGTTCATCGGTTTTGGTTCACTCTTCTTTCCGATGTGGCGAGTCGAACGAATTGGTAGAGACGAACCGGCGGGCGAAGTACCGTCGCTATTTCAACAGGCCGAACAGAGAACCGGACTCAGCATCGACCAATTAATAAATGACGATGGTCCACTGTTTTGATTCACTTTGTGCGTGACCTCACAGGTTTCGGATTTGGTGGAGAGGGCTGTCAAACCCGCGCTCAAAGTCGTCGCCAGAAAACCTCACCCTCTGAAAAAAGTGTTGTTGCAAGTGTGAAACACTGTTCCATTCTCGCTCTGCTTGTGTTATGCTCTCGGCTCTTGAAAGCTTGACCCATTCAATGCAGAGCGCGGAATAGGAGCGGAAGAAAGAGATGTATGTCATGGCTGATGACCGAATGAATGCCGATCGTAGCAAAGCGATCGAAGCTGCTCTCTCAAACATCGAAAAGAAATTTGGCAAGGGCTCCATCATGCGACTCGGCGAACGCGACGTGTCGGATGTCCCCGCCATCTCCACAACTTCCCTCAGTCTTGATGCGGCTGTTGGCGTCGGTGGTGTTCCGCGTGGCCGCATTGTTGAAATCTATGGTCCTGAAAGTTCAGGCAAAACAACGCTGGCGCTACATATCGTCGCCGAAGCGCAGAGGGCGGGCGGCGTCGCTGCGTACATCGACGCCGAACACGCTATGGACGCTGATTACGCGGTGAAGTTGGGTGTTGATATAGACCAACTCTTGATTTCACAGCCGGACTCAGGTGAACAGGCACTCGAGATCGCGGAGGCGCTGGTGCGTTCCAACGGCGTCGATGTGATCGTCGTTGACTCCGTTGCGGCACTCGTCCCACGCGCAGAACTCGACGGAGAAATGGGTGATTCATTGCCCGGTTTGCAGGCGCGTTTGATGTCGCAGGCACTGCGAAAATTGACTGCCATCGTTGCACAGTCAAACACCTGCTTCATTTTCATCAATCAGATTCGTGAAAAAATTGGCGTGATGTTTGGCAATCCTGAGACGACGACGGGCGGTCGCGCGCTGAAGTTTTATTCGTCAGTTCGTCTGGACATTCGACGAATCGGTGCAATCAAGGATGGTGACCGGGTTGTTGGTAATCGCACAAAGGTCAAAGTCGCAAAGAACAAAGTTGCGCCTCCGTTCCGTGAATGTGAATTCGACATCATGTACGGCGAAGGCATTTCACGTGAAGGTGACCTCTTGGACCTCGCTGTCGCACATCGCGCAGTCGAAAAGAGCGGCGCCTGGTTCTCTTACAAAGGCGATCGATTGGGCCAGGGAAGGGAAAATGCGAAACAGGCGTTGAAAGACAATCCTGAATTGCTCAAGAGGATCGAGCGAGAAGTGAAAGTTAAACTGGGATTGCCGGTTAAAGAAGAAGCAGAACCAACTGCGAAGGCTGCCAGCGCAGACAAAAAATAGTCAGCAGCGCGAAGAACATTTAGAGCGCTCGTCGAAGACACCAGCTCTTCGTTGAGCGCTCATTTTGCTGCTTTACACGACGATTAGCGAGGCCGGATAATCCGCCGCGGATGCAATCAATCTTGATCAAAAGTGGAACTGTCTTGACGATGGACCCGGAGGGTTCTGTTGTTCATGGAGATCTGTTCATCCGAGACGGTCGTATTGCAAGTTTAGGTGAGTCGGGAGTCACTGCGGACATTGTGATCGACGCAACAGACTGTGTTGTGATTCCCGGATTTGTGCAAACTCATATTCACCTTTGCCAGACACTCTTTCGTGGCGCCGCAGATGATCTGTCACTCATTGACTGGCTCAAGAAACGTGTATGGCCCATGGAGGCCGCCCACGATGAAAAATCCATCAGGGCAGCGGCGAAACTCGGGATTGCAGAGCTGATTAGAGGTGGTACCACGTGCGCGTTGACGATGGAAACCGTGAACCACACGCACGAAGTTTTTCGTGTTGTTGAGGTGACTGGATTTCGCGCTACTGTCGGGAAGTGCATGATGGATAAAGGCAACGACGTACCTTCAGCTTTGAACGAGCAGACAGACCAGTCAATCGAAGAGTCGTTGTCGCTTCTCGATCACTGGCACAACAAAGCGGATGGCCGAATCAAGTACTGCTTTGCACCACGGTTTGCTGTCAGTTGTACAAGGCAACTGCTGGAGCGCGTCGCGCAATTATCGCGAGAGCGCGGCGTGATGATTCATACTCACGCGTCCGAAAATCTCGGTGAATGTGCTCTCATCAAACAAGAGACAGGTCTGGATAATGTTGCTTATCTGAATTCGGTGAATGTGAGTGGTCCACATGTCGCCCTTGCCCACTGTGTACACCTCAGCGAACTAGAAAAGGAGACACTCAGGTCAACGATGACCAATGTTGTTCACTGTCCGTCGTCTAATTTAAAGCTCGGGTCTGGTATCGCGGAGGTTGTGGATCTTTTGAATCGAGGCATTTCAGTTTCATTGGGCGCAGATGGTGCGGCGTGCAACAACCGTCTCGACATGTTCACAGAGATGCGTACTGCGACGTTGTTGCAGAAGGCGCTTAACGGTCCAGAGGTATTGAGCGCGGAAAGAGTCTTACGAATGGCGACAGTCGACGGAGCGAGGGCAATGGCACTGGATTCAGAGATCGGCTCTTTAGAAATCGGCAAGCGAGCTGAC
Source organism: Blastocatellia bacterium (assembly GCA_003175865.1). Lineage (GTDB taxonomy): Bacteria > Acidobacteriota > Blastocatellia > Pyrinomonadales > Pyrinomonadaceae > PSRF01. The sequence continues at coordinate 387 of PSRF01000370.1, read as the reverse complement.
CTTACGGTTGTTGCGTTGTCAGGACTTCACATGGCACCACGCCGCGAAGATTTGGTTTCAACGCTGGTTTATGCGGCTGAGGCCAGCGACGTCTGTGATGTAATTATTGATGGACGAATGGTGCTTCAGGAGCGGAAGTTGACGACTTTGAATGAGAACGAAGTGATCGCGGAAGCCAACGAGCAAGCAAGGAAGTTGTTCGAACGAGCGAATATCCGATAGGTGAAACCCTCTCTTCAAATTCAACTCATAGTAAACAAATCAACTAAGAACTCTTCAGTTGGGAAGGGTGGCTTGCCTCCGCCGGACCTAAGATCACGATCGTGCTAACTTGGAGTGTGGCGGGCAAGTTACCCTTACCAACTACGCCTTCTTAATTGAGTTTTT
>PSRF01000383.1 GCA_003175865.1 Blastocatellia bacterium | reverse complement strand
TCAGTAGGACAGAAGCAATTGATCTCGTTTGCGCGTGCGCTGGCGTTTGATCCGGCATTATTGATTCTCGATGAGGCCACGAGCTCTATCGACACCGAAACCGAGCAGTTGATCCAACGCGCGATTGAACGAGTGATGCGTGATCGAACGTCGATTGTCGTTGCGCATCGGCTGTCGACGATTCAAAACGCTGATCGAATCATCGTTTTGCACCACGGAGAGATCCGGGAGCAAGGAACACATCAGGAGTTACTGTCGAAGCGCGGCTTGTATTGGAAGCTTTACAAACTTCAGTACGCAGATTCGTCGCGCACTCTGGTTGGAACAGTTAGTGATGATGGTATTGGGTCGCAGTTGCAGCTCAGTGAATAGCATGCCACCGCCCTGCGCAGCGGTGGATTATGCTCTGCTCGCTGTTGAGAGTGAGCTACGCCGGCTTGTTGAATCGCTTTGCCTCAACCGGTACGTTCAACTTCACTTCAGTAAACTTCCTCGTAACGTTGACGTTGGGATCCGTTGACGACACTTTCACGACAAACGGAACCTTCATCCCGTCCACATCGCGATAGTCAGAGAATTCTACCTGTTCTGGGATTGTGCCAACCGGAGTTGTGATCGAGAGTGAGCGACGGATCAGGAGTCCGGTCTCTGCGTCAAAGTACAACTGCTCACGTTGACCCGTTGCAGTTGTGGCCCTCAAAACGTAAACGTAGCGACCATCGATCTTCGGTTTGCCGGCGACGCTAATTCTGCTGAACTGATCCTGAAGCTTGATGTCCCTAAGTAAGCTCGAGTAGCGGCGGAAGTAAGTAAGCTCGGCCGCTGAAAGATCACGAATACCCCGCGCACTCTTTTCCCAACCTGCGGTGCCATTGAAACCGCGCTCGATTACACCCTGATCAGTCGTGATAGTTGCGAGCATCATCTCAGGTCCTGATTGGGCGATTTCGTAACCTAACTCCGTGCCATTAGAAGTAACAGCGGTGCCCTTCATGACACGAGAGGTAAGTTTGTCGATTGCAGCAGAGCCGCCAATAGCCTGGTAGTACTTGGCTAGAATCTCTTCAGGCGTCGGCAATGCTTCACGTTGTTGTTGTCCTTCTCCCTGTGGCTGTGCCTGGGTCTGTCCCGGAGTTTGTGCCGGGGCTTGTCCCTGAGCCTGAGCTGAGGGTCGCGGTTCAGGAGTTGGCATTGGAAAGGAAACAGTGTGCGCAACTTGTGTACGACCGCGATGGCAGGTGTAACAGCTGACTTCCGGACTGCCCTTGAATGTGTTCTTGTTTGTATTCATCACCAGGGAGATCATTTCACGCGCAGATTTCTTTTCGCCTTTCTCGTCTGATGCGTAATCCCAAACGCCGCCTTTATTGACGTGACAGTAATTGCAACGCACTCCTAACGAGGCACCCATGAAGTTCATCACGGGAATCAGCTGCGATTGAGGCAGGCCTTTCAACACCTGGATGTTCTTTTGAACTTCATCAACAGTCTTTTCAGCCGGCGCTTGTGTTGCAGTGGCCGTCGTTTGATTTTGTGCAAACGTCTTGATTACCAGGAATGCCGCTGCCACGGTGAGACATATTGCAAACAATGCAAGTTTACGGAAAGCACGTGAACGATCAGGCATACTTAACCAACTCCTCGGAGCGAGATGTGTAATTGCAGAATGAGTAGGGTAGAGCCGCGACATAATAGCACCCTAAGCTGCTGCAGGCAGTAAACAAGGTGGGATCGAGTTCAACAATTGTCGTGGGTCAACTACTTCACTCCGTCATTACTTGGCAATAAACCATACACGTCTAACGGATGTCGAGAAATCTAGATGCTGTTTCGAAGGTGAGAATTGGTAGTGTTCAGAGGTCAGGCGATAGCTTGCATTAGAAGTTAACTGCCGCTGGCTCTGAGTAACGCACTGCGAGATTTGAGCGGAACGAGACTCTCGAACGACTTATAGATCTGCAGATACATCTGCGTTTCGCGCGGGATAAGCGTACGCCATCCGTCGCCGCCACGTCTGATGTAGCCTGGTAGTTTTGCGGCATTTGAATTGTAACCAGCAGCCATTATTTCCGACATGGTGGCCTGTTTCGACTCCAACGCCGAACGAATGTCTTCACTTGAGTAGAGTTCATTCCAAGTGTCCTGCATGTACAGCAGCATCGCTTGGAGCGCGTTGCCATGGTTTCGCATGCCGACAACAAAATCTGGATTTAATCCAACACCAGGATGTCTTTGCCTCTCAAGGTTGTAAGCCCAGGGAATCATCTGCACCATGCCACCAGCTCCCGCAACACTTACGGAGTAACGATAAGTATCGATTTCATTCAACGCATACAACGAGTAAATCTCACTGAAGAGTGCCAAACGATTTTCTTGACGAAATCGATCGTGGTCGGTGTGTTCAACTATGCAAAGCCGCTCAGCGATATCAACGATGTTGGATGAGATTGTTTCGCCTTTCTCACGCAAACGTTTTGCTGCGAGATCAAGCATCGTGCGGACGTATGTTTGTCCGGCTTTGATCAAATCGTTCGAGAGAAGCGCGGGATGAGCTGATGTGTAATAGGCCATCTCGCGGAAAAGGCCATTTCGTTCGATGGGATACTCAATGGTGAGTGGAATGAGAGACTTTCCATCCGCAGTGAATATCGTCATCGCAGTGTTAACACCATTAGCTCGCAAAATCCGAAGAGTTACCAAAGAACCCAACGATGTAGGTAGCGACAGTTCTGTGCCCTTTGTAAGAAATGTTTCCTTTGAAAGGGTGAATAAATGAATTTTTCCACTTGGTGGGTCAAGCGCCGCTATGGTGACAAATTCGATTGAAGGTGTGTTTGCCGTCGGTCGTGGTCGCGACTTGAGAAGCCGTTGTGCTTCGGAGATTCGCGATTGCAACATGCCAGGCGTGAGAAAGACCTCTCCTGTTCCGACCATTGTCGGTGTGTTTGGCAAAGACGGGGCTATTCTTGGTGCAACCGTGGTGGATTGTTGCGGCACGACCGCTGGCACTTGCGCTTGTGAGCTCGGCGGAAGGGTCGTGACGGTTCGCGGACGTCCAGCTTTCTCGGGACTTACCTCTTGCGCCGTTGCGTTGAAAGCCAGAAGAAAACCGACAAAAACAGGCAGTGCGACAGGGGAAATTCTCTTCATTTTCTTCGGAGTTTTTTAAATCAAAATCTTACCGAGGGGCGGTAAGCGTGGCTTAGATTCTCCCATGCTAGTCGGGGTTGTCAACCACTTTTTCCCTGGATGACGAAGATTTTTCATCTGGTTGGTTGACTCGAAAACAGCGTTCGCGTAAAGCACAGTCATTTCTCCCAATTTCTCTGGCTGAAGGATTGACGACATCATGAAACCTGGTTGGAAAAAGATTGCTGGAGTAGCTCTGCTTGTCTTACTTGTGGCAGTTCTCGCTGGAATTACCCTGACGATTGGTTGGCGTCCATTCCTCGGGCCAAAAACGCGTCCTCTTACAGATCGGCACTTCGAAAGCACTCCCGCTCGACTTGCACGTGGGAAGTATCTTGTCGAAGCTGTAACCGGCTGCCTCGGTTGCCATTCACCCGCCGATTTCAAGGCGCACGGCGCTCCACCAGTTGCTGACAAGCTGGGTGCAGGTAGGTCCTGGCCGGATAACCAATTGCCGTGGTTAATGGTTCCGAATCTCACACCTGACAAAGAGACCGGAACAGGGAACTGGAGCGACGACGTTTGGGCACGTGCGATTCGAGAAGGCATCGGTCACGATGGACGCGCATTGTTTCCTGTTATGCCGTATCAAAACTTCCGAAGCATGTCAGACGAAGATCTCGCGAGCATCGTCGTCTACTTGCGGCAATTAGCGCCGGTCAAGAACTCAGTGCCAACAACGAAGATTCCGTTTCCACTAAATTTTCTGATCAAGTCGGTTCCAGAACCTCTCACCTCAGCCGTTCCAACGCCAGATCAATCAACTGCTGAAGCGCGAGGCGCCTACCTTGTCAAAATGGGTAGTTGTGCGGATTGTCACACGCCGCAACGGCAGGGCCAGCCGATAAAGGGCCTCGACTATGCGGGTGGGTTTGTTTTTGATGGTCCAACCGGGATCGTTGCGAGCGCGAACCTCACTTCGGATTCGTCAGGAATTTCTTATTACGATGCAAACTTGTTCATCAAAGCGATGCGGGAAGGGAAAGTCGGAGCGCGTGATCTCAACCCGGAAATGCCCTGGTGGTTTTACGGAAAGATGACCGATGATGACTTGCGTTCTGTGTTCGCATATCTTCGTACACTCAAGCCGATCCAACATCGTGTGGATAATGCTGAACCAGCAACTGAGTGCAAGCTATGTCGCGCTAAGCATGGCTTGGGAAATAGGAATTGAATCGGGGCGGCACATCGTGGACGCCCGATTTTTCTGATTAGTTCTTTCTGTGGGTAGAGTAGAGAAGGGCAATTCGTCATCATTTGTCATTTATGACCAATGATAAGGATTTGTTTGAGGTCTGGGATTTTGCAGAGAGGGGCGGCCACGGAGTGCCGCCCCTACAATTAGACCGCACCACTTATCAATCGACGGCGAATCCGATATTCACGACCGCTGTGATGTCCTTTTCGAGCGCCGAAGTGTCGTTCATCCCGGAGTCAGACACTTCGTTTGAATCGGCTGGCGTAATCTGCAACACACCCATGCGAGCGTTGCGAACCGAGCCAACTTTACTGTTAGTGCTTTCCGCAATTCGTTGTGCTCGTTCCTGCGCGTCTTTAGCAGCTGCAGCCAACATCTTAATTTTCAAGTCACCCAATTTGGTGTAGTGATATTCCGGCGGCTGCGACTCGATCAAAATGCCCTGGTTGATCAATTCGGTTGCCTCGCGAGCGATTTTCGCAATCTTCTGCACATCATTCGAACGAACTTCGAGTTCCTGTTTCAGCGAGTAACCCGTGATCTCTGACGTCTCGGCGCCGTCGCTTGTTCGTCCATGGAGTGTTTGCGATGAGATCGCCGAGATTGTGATCTCTTTCTCGGGGATGCCTTTGTTGATGAGGTATGACTTCACTTTCGGCACCGACTCCGAGAGTGAACGATAAGCTTCCGCTAACGTCGCAGACTGATAAGACACCCCGGCCCTCCAGATAACCAGGTCCGAAGTTATCCGCTCCTTTGCCGAGCCCGTCACAGTGATGGTTTCATCGCCACGTTTGCCTTTCACGAAAAACCATCCACCTATTGCGGTGGCAACTACGAGCGCGGCAGCCAAAATAACTGCAGCGGTGATTGTTTCCGAACGTTGTCCATTCATTTGAGAAGCAAGCTCCTTTCAGGGTCCAAGACCGAGCGCACAATACAATGTAGACGGAGAGGGCTCAACAGTTTTGCCACGCCAGAGGAGCTGGGTGGGCCACAGGCGATGGAGAGGTAAGTACGGGGAATCGTCGGTTTGCCGATGGCTGACAACCGATTGCCAGGTGCCGACTGAGAATTGGTGATTTCTTGATTTATAGGTGAATGCGCTAGCAGCTCTGTGATGCCTCGTGTAGATTGGCCACTAATATTTGAACA
>PSRF01000109.1 GCA_003175865.1 Blastocatellia bacterium | reverse complement strand
TTTTCCTCGCTAATGTGGGGGTAAAAGATCACGACATCTTTACGGCATCCGCGTGATCACGTTCGAGATATTCCGATCGCGCAACATCTTATTGAACGCTGCCAGGTCACTACTCATCACATCGTTGAATCGTTGCTGTTGCGTTGTGAGCTGTTGCTTTAACAATACCTGAACTTCTTTCTCTTGGTTCGTTGGTCGAAAATCCGACTGGCTCAAACCACTCGCCAGGTAATTGAGCTTGGTCAGGAGCTTTGGCGGGAAACGCACTCCATCCTGACCCTGACCTGTCAACTTCCTTTGGATTAAATTTTCCTCAATTTCAATCAATTTTTTATCAAGGTCATCAGCCGCTGTCTTCACAGGACCGGCTCCCGAATCGAGCAAACCAGTCAACTGATATAGCTGACTACGGATGAGTTCGATTTGGTTCACAATATCCGACGCCGCGCTCAGATCCTTTTGAATCTCGAGCAACACAGCGGCCTGTGCTGAGATATCAGCCTCAGTCCCATCGGAATTCGGGTCCTTCTTTACGGTAAAAGGCTGGCTTAGCTCCTGCGACCCCACACTCAACTTCACAACGTAATTGCCCGGAGACATCAACACAGACATCCTGGGAGCGCCGGGTGCCGCGCGCCAACCTTCAGGCCCAACTCGGACTTCGGGTGCATACGCCGGACTCGTTCGCATTCGCACTTCTGTGGAAAGTTCGCCAGCCAGGTTCCACGTAACACGATTCAGTCCGACCAATTTCGAGCCTTGAAGTGTTCTGACTGTTTGACCCTTCGAGTCTTCGATTCTGATTTTGACGTCACTCGTGGGCGCCGCTTTCAAGTAATAATTAATGGCGACACCATATGGAGGATTCTGACCGGGTGACGGATCTTCGGGCATGGTCACAGGATCGGTTCCGGGTCGGAATCTATATGTAGGACGAGGAGCAAACAGGTGCACATTTGCAGCTCGTACCGCGTCCGTCATTTGTTGAATTGGAGTTAAGTCGTCGAGAATCCAAAAGCCACGGCCATATGTCGCGACGACCAGATCATTGAAGTGCTCCTGAATAACGATCCAGTAGACTGGTGCGTGCGGCAAGTTAGCCTGAAGCGGTTGCCAGCTCTCGCCATCGTTGAATGAAATATACAGACCATTTTCAGTGCCGACATACAACAAACCTTGTCGAGTTGGATCTTCGCGAACACAGTGCGCATAGCTCAACATGCTATGTGGAATACCCGTGGTAATTAATGTCCAAGACTGTCCGAAGTCTTTTGTCTTATAGATAAACGGATCTCGGTTGTTGACTTGATGAAAATCAACGGTTAGATAGGCCGTCCCTGCGTCGTAGCGTGACGCCTCAATGTTGCTGATTGTGCCCCATGGCGGAAGATTTGGAATGTTCTTAGTGACGTTGGTCCAATTCTTCCCACCATCACGCGTCAGCTGCACCAAACCATCGTTTGTTCCCGCCCAGATCAGTCCCGCCTGCTTTGGTGACTCGGCAATCGCAAAGACAACCCCTGCATACTCAACTCCGATGTTGTCGCCGGTTAGTCCACCAGAAAAACCTTGTCTGCTCTTGTCGTTGAGAGTCAGGTCGGGACTAATCACCTGCCAACTCTGTCCACCGTCTGTCGTTTGATGAACGAACTGACTACCCACGTAGAGTTTGTTGTGATCATGCGGCGAAATCGTTAGTGGCATTGTCCAGACGAAACGGTATTTCAATTCAGCCGCTGGTGATCCATTAGACTGATCAGGCCACACTTCGACGTTCCTTGACTGACCATTCTTCAAATTAAATCGCTCGACGATCCCGCCAATGCTTCCTGAACCTGAAGCACTCGACCAGATGACGTCCGGATCGACCGGGTCTGGCGTCGCCCATCCACTCTCCCCGCCTGCAACCGACTGCCATGTACTCCGCGGAATTTGTCCCGTGGCTCCTCCGCCAGAACTTCTACTTGGACCACGATACGATGGATCGTCCTGTTCGTTTCCGTAAACGAAATATGGAATGCGATTGTCGACTGTCACGTGATACATCTGAGCAATCGGAAGCTGGACACGAAGCCATGTGCGACCGCGCGTCGTTGAGATCGACACTCCGCCGTCATTTGCGATTGCCATACGGTTAGCATTTGTCGGATCGATCCAGATGTCGTGATTGTCGCCGCCGGGACTGCCCCCAAGACTCGCAGCTGTGCGCACAGTTTCACCACCATCGATGGAAACGTAAAACCCTGCGTTTAAGTAATAAGTTTCGTTTTCATTCTCTGGAGAAACGGCCATGCGGAAATAATAGTGTGTGCGACCGCCGAGATTTCTGTCATAGCTGATCAGACGCCAGGTTTCTCCGCCGTCATCTGAACGCCAGAGTTTGCCGCGGTCAGTTTCCTTACCATTCAATGGCACTCCGTCACCGGTTTCAATCAACGCATAAATCCTGTTCGAATTACTTCGCGCGATCGCCACAGTCACTTTTCCTGTCGTGCGTGTGGGCAGTCCATGACCAGTCAATTTCCGCCACGTGACTCCCCCATCAGTGGATTTGAATAAACCACTTCCTGGACCTCCGCTGTCGCGACCCCACGTGTGAATCTCAAGCGGCCACATCCCCGCGTAGACGATGCTGGAGTTGTTTGGGTCCATTGCAATCTCAGCGCAGCCTGAGTTCTCGTCAGTAAACAAAACGCGCGTCCATGTTTTGCCGCCGTCGGTCGTGCGATAAACGCCGCGCTCCTGTTGTGGTCCATAGGCGTGACCAACTGCTCCAATTAAAACAATGTCGGGATTTTTTGGATCAATGACTATTCGACTAATACGACCGGTCTTTTCGAGACCGACAAGAGTCCACGTGTGTCCGGCATCAGTTGATTTGTAAACGCCTTGTCCAACTGAGATGTGGCTTCGGATCCAGGGCTCACCGGTACCAGCCCACACGATGTTCGGATCTGATGGCGCAATGGCTAACGAGCCGATCGAAGAAACAGGTTGGTCATCGAAGAGGGGTTCCCAGTGAATACCGGCATCCGTGGTTTTCCAAATACCACCTGACGCAGCGCCGACGTAGTAAATGTTCGGCTGACCCGGAATGCCTACGACTGACGTCAAACGATTGCCAACCGGACCGATGAATCGATAACGCAATGCACCGAGAATGTCGCGCGTACTCTCCTGTGCAGACAGTGGTGCGAAAACAGCAACCAACAAGCAGAGTGTTACTGGAGCGAAACTGCGAAAGCTTACCCGTCGGATAAACATGATCAGTCTCCTATTGAAAATCGTATTTTGGCAGTGGTGCCCGTTTTGATGTGAAACAGTGAACGACGCGTCCCTGTGATTGTTGGAGCGAGGCGGATTATTGCACAGGAAAATAGCGGTTTCCAGCTATCCAGTGGATTCAAAAGATTCAACGCCTCGTCACGCAAATCAGCCGGTTCATGGCGTCAACAACTCATTACGCTACAAATCAGTATCTTGAGCCTCAGTTACACCTTAGACTTCGCTAGTCTCAAACCTTCAAACCGAACGCGCCACCCCAAGCTAATGAGTTTCTGATGAAGGAGAACTGAAATGAAACGAATTGGATTCACTCTCATACTGTTTCTGTTTGTTAGTGCTTCCGTATTTGCACAAACGACAGAGAAGAAACAAAAGACGCCACCCCGCAACCTCGCGATTCTCATCTTCGAGGGAGTGCAGATAATCGACTACACCGGACCATATGAAACGTTCGGTCACACGTATTCAAACGATGGTGAAGCTTTCAACATCTACACCGTCTCTGAAAAAACAAACGCGATCACCACTGCGATGGGAATGAGCGTTAATCCAAAATACAGTTTTGCCAATGCACCTGAGCCGAACCTACTCTTGGTTCCGGGCGGCAACGTCGAGGGTCAACTCCAGAATCCTGTCGTATTGAAATGGTTGCAAGACAAGAGCAAGAATGCAGAAATCGTGATGTCTGTCTGTAACGGCGCGTTTATTCTCGCGAAGGCAGGATTGCTCGATGGACTCGAAGCAACAACAACATCGAGCCTGATTCCGCTGTTCAGAAAAGAAGCACCGAAGACAAAGGTTGTCGACGACCGGCGCTTTGTCGACACGGGACATATCATCACAACGGCTGGTTTATCGTCTGGCATCGATGGTTCCCTTCACGTAATTGAAAGACTCTTTGGTCGGGGCATTGCACAGATGGCGGCACTGGGCATGGAGTACAACTGGGATCCTGATTCGCGTTTTGTTCGTGCGATGCTGGCCGATAAGTACATGCGTTTCAACTACGACGTGAAGGTCCGGGAAAATGGTTGGAAACCTCTCTTGAGATCTGGCAACACCGAACAATGGGAAAACACGTGGACCGTGTTGACGGATTCATCTGCAGCGGAGCTGTTCGCAAGTGTCAACGAGGCAATTGCAAACAATAAAGTCTATGGGTCCCCGATCGTGAAATGGACCAAAACTAATGCACAAGCGAACGAAACGCCTGACGTCCAGCAATCCCAATGGCAATTCACGGATGAAAAGGGAGCAACCTGGCGAGGCACGGTGCGACTGCAAACAGTCTCGAAGGACGAGGGTCGTTACACGCTCAGTGTAAAAGTAGTAAAACAAGGTGGAAGCACAGGAACTGGCAGTATGGACTAACGATAAGGTCACAACAGATTACGCCATGCTGGGAGCGCGGACGCACTCGCCTACTCCTTTAAGTCCTGCTTAAGAGCTTCTTGAAAGTTATGATTACCGCCAATTAGCAGGCGAGGACGCCTGCGCTCCCAGCATGGCGTAATCTGCGGATGATTCTTCTATGGTTGAGCCTGAGTCCTACGTCAAACAGCATCAAACACGCCGTCGAATACTGATTGCGCTAATCGTCATCGGCATCTGGGTGTTCTTAGGGCTTATCTACGCCGCGCCGGTTTACGTTGAAATGCGAGCGGAAGTAATGAACCATGCCGCATGGCGCATCTTCTCCTGGGCCACACTGACTTGGAGTGCGTGGGCCATTGCAACTCCGTCGATGGTGTGGTTGGCGCGTCGCTTTCCGCTCGTCGGCTCTAGATGGAAGTACAACCTCCTTGTACATTTTCCTGCATTTTTGATCGTCTCGATCTTTCATAGTGCCGTAGCGACGTTCGTTGTTCTCTCGGTCAAACCGTTCGACAACATGGGTGCCCTCCCGATGAAGTTCTGGCCAAGATTTATAGCGCGTCTGCCCAGTTCAGTAGGATCCGATCTGCTGATCTATGGGGCGGTTGTTGGGGTGTGCCACGCAATCGACTTTTACGGCAAATACCGAGAACGGGAATCGACCGCGGCTCAACTTGAAACTCAACTCGCAAAGGCTCAACTCGATTCGTTGCGCATGCAACTGCATCCGCACTTTCTCTTCAATACACTCAACGGCATTGTGGGTCTTGTGCGTGATAACCGGAACGACGCAGCAGTCGGTATGCTCGTCGGGTTAAGCGATTTGCTGCGTCATGCGCTTGAACACTCAGACGAACAGGAAATTGAGTTGCGTGAAGAACTCAATTTCATCCAGTTGTATTTGAAGATTCAACAGATGAGGTTCTCTGATCGATTAAAGGTTCACATCAATGCCGAGGATGATGTCCTTAAGGCACTTGTACCTAATCTACTTCTGCAGCCCCTGACCGAGAACGCTTTGAAACACGGCATCGGTCGAAGCACAAAAACTGATGAGGTAGCAATCAACTGCCAAGCGGAAGAAGGGTTCCTGAAGATTAGCATCACTGACAATGGCGTTGGCTTGCCGCCGAACTGGCAGCTAAGAAGTAGCAGTGGCATCGGTCTGGCGAATACTCTTGCTCGACTCGAACAACTTTACAACGGCGACCATCGCCTTGATGTACGCAATCGACCAAGCGGCGGCGTAGAAGTCTTAATAGTGGTGCCGTTACGTTACAGCAAGACATGATAATCCGAGGGCAACGGATCATTTATCATTCGGGGTTTGACGATCACTGATGCCTCAAAAGATTAAGACACTCATCGTCGATGATGAGCCCCTCGCTCGGCGCAATCTCCGTGTTCTTCTCGAGAAAGATTCGCAGATCGAAATACTCGATGATTGTCGCGACGGTCGTGAGGCGGT
>PSRF01000165.1 GCA_003175865.1 Blastocatellia bacterium | reverse complement strand
CACGCTACTCCTGGGGTGCCACCGGTCCAAATGCATTCGATTGCTCGGGGTTTGTTTGGAGTATCTTTCAGTCAGTAGGAATCAATTTTGAAAGAGGTAGCGCGCGTACGTTGTTTGCGCGATTTGATGCTCCCGCACCAGGAGAGCAGTACAAGTTTGGGACATTGGTGTTCTTTAGTGGACTGGCCCATGTTGGAGTCGTGGCGGATGAGCACGGCTTCTATCACGCATCGCGCCATCACGGTGTTGTCTATTCACCTTTTAATGATTACTGGACCGCTAGGATTGACGGGTTCCGACGCGTGCCATTGCCGGCGCCGATAGCTGACTAAGGAATCAGTCCACTTGGTAACGTAAATACCGGGCCTCAACAGGCCCGGCTTTTTTATTGTCCGATAGCGTCAGCTTGTCGGTGACATTAGGTAGAAAACACCTTGATAGAGCAAGTCAGTTGTTGCGGTCCAGGTTGAATGTGACGAGAGTCAACGACAAGCTAAAGCTTATCGGACATTTGGGGGAACAAATCCGGCATGGTGATCATCGTCGCGCGCCTCCCACACCACAACAATCTTATCGACCGCAATATAACAATGCTTTCCGTCCTCATCGCGAAGGTACAGAACTCCACGTTCAACTTTGATGACATCCCCGCGCAGACTCGAAGAACCACCGCAGTAAACGTCTAACTTCTTGCCGATTAATTTTGAGAGAAAGTCTTCCATGATCGTGATTTTTGATTTCCGATTTCTGATTTTCGATTTGCGTTACTTTGGTTCTGATCACAGAAATCGGGAAAAGGTTGTCAGCTAATAATCCGAACCACAACCTTCCCATAACCGCAATCAAAAATCGAAAATCAAAATCCTTTATTTTCCGTTTCGAAATGTAATCTTCACGAGCGGCACGACATTCACGTCGTCCTGCTGGTTACGCTCGAATTTTAGCAAGTCATAATACGCACAACGAATTGTGTCGGGATACTCGCGACAAACTGCCGGTCTCGCGTGATAGATAGTACACCCGCGGGTCTGTGGATCGAGAAACTGGCACGCCTGCCCAAATAGCGGATCGGCTTTACGTCGCAGCACACGTTCTTTCGCATACATCTTTGTGTAGCGTGAACTAGCTTCTTCTTCAGTAATGCCAAAGTGCTTCGCCAGTCGTCTAACGTCGCGAGGGGTTACTTGAACCCGCTCGTAGATCGAACAACAGTATGCTGGACAATCATTGCAGTTGTAATAACTCCGGTTGACGGTGGGGGTGTCTGCCATGATCGCTCGTCCCTCTCGCTAACGTCGTTTGGATTTGCCGTACTCCTTCGTCAACAACTCCATGAACTGCTTACGCTGATCGTAGAGTCGTTTCGGTTCACGTGGTTCGTGTCGCGTTAAAGCATAAGCGGTAATCAAAGGTAGCGCCACCGTAGAATCCAAATAACACACAACGGCATCGGGAAGTCGATCAGGATCAACTTTGCCCCAGGACACTGCCTCACCCGGTGTTGCTCCGGAAAGGCCTCCAGTGTCAGGCCGCGCATCAGTCACTTGAAGGAAATAGTCGTGACCTCGTTCATCAATACCGAGCACTTCCTGAATTTGAGGCTCCGTCTGAAGAAGAAAGTTTTTGGGTGAACCGCCGCCCAAAATAAAAACTGCAGAACGTCCCATTTTCCTTTTCACGTTTCCGATTCCGCGTTTTGCGGCCAGTACGATCGAAGCCGTTTCGTTTACATCAAGTGATGGATCAAATGCGAGTTTGTTACCCTGCAGCGCCTTTGCCGCGACATTCATTCCGATAGACGAATCTCCTGGAGACGACGTGTAAATTGGCACGCTGTACTGATACGCGACTGCCAGAAGAGACTTGTCTTCGATTCCGAGTTTTACTTCTCGTTCGTGAACATAACGGCCGCAGAGATAGTGAAACTCAGCAGTCGACATCGGACGTTGGAATTCAGGTGCTTCAATGATTTTGCGGAAGAAAGCGTCCGTATCGAGCAACACAGAATAGTCGAAGAATATGTCGTAGATACGAACTACTTCTTCCTCGCGCAGGACAATGTCCGATGTTTGCGCGTTGCCGAGGTGCATTGAGAGACCGATACCAAAGTGAGTGTCGTGATAGAGATTCGCGCCGGTTGAAATAATCCAATCGATGAATCCGGCTTTGATCAGAGGAATCAATGCAGAGATGCCGAGACCAGCTGGGGTGAGTGCTCCCGTCAATGACAATCCGATCGTCACATCAGGTTCAAGCATCTTCTTTGTGAACAACTGACATGCTTCACGTAGCCGTGCCGCGTTGTAAGCCAGAAACGACTCATCGATGAGATCAGCAACCTCGATGTTTGCAGCAATCGGTGACGGATCGATTCTACGGCCTTTGAGGAATTTGCTTTTTTGTTTCGCCATTAGCTTTTGCTTTGACTTGCTTGGTTTCCGCATCGTTTGTTAGTTCGCGTGATTTCGTGGATCGTTCTTCTGTGTGAGTAGATCGACGATCCACGAAATCACAAGAACTAACACGAACAAAGGAGACCTGATCTGCGCAAAGATAGTTGATTAGAAAGAATCAACCATCACTGGCAACCCGTTCCAAACAATTCCTGCACAAACAGTCCGAGTAACACGAACGTAAATCCGCGCGTTGTTCGTCACTAAGTTTGACTTCTGAACACCAACATCCTGTGAGCGAAGCTCCGCAGATGAACTCTTTGCCACAGGCTTCACACTGTAAGCGTCTTTCGAGTTTGCCGGTTACGACTGCATTGAGGACGTTTAGAACTCGGTTCATTAACTGGCTTGACTCATCTGTGATGAATTTTCTTCTTCAGCTTTGCGCACGAGGAGCCGGCCGATGCGTCGTTCATCAGCTTCAAGCACTGCCACTTCGAGACCGCGAAATCGAAGTTGTTCGCCAACGGCGGGAACCTTACCAGATTCGTTAATCACCAGACCTGCTATCGTGGTGAAGTCATCGGCTTCAATCTCCATGTGAAACAGTCGTTCAATTTTCCCGATCTCAGTTGAACCAAGCACTTCGTAGCTACCCGGTGCGGCTTCAACGATGTCATTCAATTCCTCTCCGCGGATGTCTTCGTCTTCGATTTCACCGACGATTTCCTCGAGGATGTCTTCAACCGTAACCAGTCCGCACACGCCGCCATATTCATCAATAACCATGGCGAGTTGCACATGAGCCTTTTGCATCTCTTCAAGTAGCTTGGCAACCGGTTTTGTTTCCGGCACGAAATACACTGAGCGAATTAACGGCGCGATCGGTGCGTCCTGACTTCCATCGGCCCAACACTGCAGCAAGTCGCGAACGTAGATAATTCCCTCTACGTTGTCGATTTGATCTCGATAGACCGGTAAACGCGAATACTTTGAGTCGATGATGATGTCACGTGCTTCTCGGACAGTGGCTGTTAAGGGTACTGCGATGATGTCAGGTCGCGGAGTCATCACTTCATTAACCGATGTCTCGCCAAATTCAATAATTGAATGAATAAGTTCACCCTCTTCTTCTTCGATAATCCCTTCTGCTTCACCGACATCAATTAACGCTTGCAGATCGCTACCGTCGTCTTCTTCAGATTCAATGTCAGCCGTTTCCGTTAGATATTCCTTTCGCCGCGACCGATCAAACAGGCGCTGAAAGGGATCGGCGATGAACGCCATGATCGGAAAGAAGGGTCGAACTAGTGGCAGTAAGAACAGAAGTGTCGCTTCAGGATTGTGCGTTGCGATAAAGAGAGGAACCAGTTGACGAAAGATTCCGGCAAGCACTAAGCCAGCAGCGAGGCCAATCAACACCCATTTTGGATCTGGAAAGAGCGACAGGGATATGGAAGTGATTAGCACCGCAACGACAACCAGGAGGATTTGGATCATCGCTGAAAGTGCAAACCCAAAGCGCGGCCTGTTTTCGAGTACTTGCACCAGAAACTCTTTTGATCGTGCACGGGGTTTTTCGCCGTTTTCGCCAATGAGGCGGCGTAAACCCACGTCGCTCAATTGGCCAAAGGCCATGTCGACCGTTGCCAGTACGGAAAGCACCAGCAGAAGCAGGAGCGTGAGCGCTATTTCAATTTCCATCTATGGATTGAATAGTAAAGGAAATGAGGGTCACTTGTCAGCGCATCGCAGTTCCAATCTGACTTAGACTTAAATAAGGAACTCAGGGCGGTAAAGACCGTCTCAAAAATAGCCTCACCGTCAGTTTTGTTTGTGTTAGTTCGTGTGATTTCCCGAATAGTCTATTTACTCACACCGAGAAACGATCCACGAAATCATACGAACGGCAAACTCGAGTTTTGACACAAGTCTGTACCGCTCTGGGTTTTCTATTTTAACTCCGCATTTATATTTTCAATTTCTTTCTTAATTGCAATTCTAAGCGATTCATTTCACCGTTATCAGTTTCATGATCGTAACCTGAAAGATGAAGCAATCCGTGGAGTAAAAGTTGAGATACCTCTCCGTCGAATGTCAACCCATTCTCTTTGGCCTGTGACTTTGCACGATCTACTGAAATTGCAATGTCGCCAAGTCCTTCATCTTCATTCAAGGTTGGGAACGACAACACGTCGGTCGCCTTGTCGATGCCTCGAAAGTTCTTGTTCAACTCTCGAATCTTTTTGTCTGAGACGAAGGCCACAGTGACTGACGCATTTGGATGTCCAATAGCTACGAGCATCTTTGCAGTCGTCGCTTGCCAGGGTTCGACATCAATTTGCTTTCGTCGTTGACGATTGACCACTTCCACCATAACTCGTCGGCAGTCTTATATCTGGCTTTTCTTGCCGTGCTCTTCGTAGGCTTTGATGATCATCTGGACGAGCTTGTGACGCACTACGTCTTTTTCTGTGAAGTAGACAAACTCGATGCCCTGCACGCTAGCAAGGATCCGCTCTGCTTCAATTAGACCACTTCGTTTCCCGGTCGGTAGATCGACTTGAGTTACGTCGCCTGTGATCACTGCTTTTGATCCGAAGCCAATGCGGGTGAGAAACATTTTCATCTGTTCACTTGTAGTGTTTTGTGCTTCGTCGAGAATAATGAAGGCGTCAGAAAGAGTTCTGCCCCTCATGAAGGCGAGAGGCGCAACCTCAATAATGCGTTTTTCGAGTAAGCGAGTCACTCGATCATAATCGATGAGATCAAATAAGGCGTCATAAAGTGGACGCAGATACGGATCAACTTTGTCTTGCAGATCACCCGGTAAGAAACCAAGTTTTTCTCCTGCTTCAACGGCCGGCCGTGCGAGGACGATACGATTGACTTGTTTCTGCATCAGCGCCTGAACAGCCATCGCGACCGCCAGATACGTCTTACCTGTTCCCGCTACGCCGATTCCAAACACCACGTCCTGGTCCTGAATCGCCTGGATGTACTTTCGTTGAGTCGCTGACTTTGGCGCTACTTGCTTTTTACCAGCAGGATTGAAACGAGTCTTTGTGAAGTAGTCCCGCAGGCTGAACGCTCGGTCTTCCGCGATTTGGGCGAATGCCTCACGAAGTTCCTTGTCTGTGAAGTGACGACCTTCTTTGAAGAGTTCTGAGAAATCCTCAAGTATTCGCTGCGCTGTTTCTACGTCAGCTGGATCTCCGTCGATCGAGACGTCTTGACCTCGGGCGTCGATGCGCACGTCGAGGAGCGACTCGAGATATTTGATGTTTTGGTCGTGAACACCAAAAAGAGTTTCGAGACCTCTAGGTGGCAACTCGATTTTAATCAACTACGAGTGTTCTCTCTTTCCAAGGCAAACGAGTTTGAGGAGGGTAAACGCGAGAAGGCTGGCGCGGCGAAAATTGTGAACATAAAAGATGGGAGTGACGCTACTATAAGGTGCAATTGCTGTCAAACAGTTCTAGTTCCGCTAGAGAGGGACTAATAACCTGTGCAATGGATTGAAAAAGTTGCCTGGCGGATGGGTGCCGATCAACAACTTAGCAAGGTATCCCAACGCACTCGAGTAGTGAGACGCATCACTACCACGCACTCGCGTGCGCTTGACTCAAAAGCACCCCGTCCCTATACTCCCTCACTTGCGCTAAGGGGCAATATTTCGCGTCTGCGCAAAATGAGTACCAAAATCGTTAGGAAATTCAATAATGCCGAATCATAAATCAGCCGAAAAGCGCATGCGCCAGAACGAAAAGCGCCGCGGCATCAATCGTGGTAACCGAACCAAAGTTCGAACTTACATCAAGAAATTCAGGACTGCGCTCGACGCGGGCAAGACTCAGGACATAAATCAAGTACTACCTGAGACCATTTCGGTTATTGACAAGGCTGTTCAGAAGGGTGTGTTGCATGCCAACGCTGCTGCGCGACATAAATCGCGTCTTACAGTCAAAGCAAATCAAGTAGCGAGCAAATAGAATAGCGAAAAATGAGATGTTCGAGGCGGGTCGTTAATTCGATCCGCCTCTTTTATTTGGAGTGCGGCGGCCTGGCGCCGCTTTGTTATAGCGACAGCTTGAGCCCAGAGAACTTCAGATATAGCAAAGCGGTGCCGGGCCACGGCACTCCAAGGAGGTGCACATGTACACAAACGAATCGGAAATCGAAGCAGTGGTGAGTGGGTTCGAAGACTGCACAACCGGGAAGGCAGGGTTTCGACACGCAGATCATTTAACCGTTGCGGCTTGGTACCTACTGAACGGCTCCCACGCATCGGCAATTGAGAAAATGCGGGCGGGCTTACTTCGCTTCATCGACCATCACGGTGTTGATCCTCAGAAGTACCATGAAACGCTAACCGTCTTCTGGGTCGAACTGACCGCACAAACTCTGCGGCAATGCGAATCGCTTGAGTCATTGGTGGACAAGTGCAACTTTGTGGTGCAAGGACTGGGAGATAAGAATATTTGTCTGCAGTTTTATTCGCCAGAATTACTGGCAACGACAAAAGCGCGTGAGGTCTTTGTCCAGCCAGACTTAAAACCATTAGCTGGCTAACTCACAAACCAGCATTTCCAATTGCAAACGCGGCGTTGCTTGTGAAGTCTTGATCGCCAGATCTGCCGCCGCAATCAGCTGAATCCCACGCGAAATGTTTGCGGCGTCTGCTCTTTGCAGCGTGTTGATAAAAGAATCTCGCTTAAACGGTGGCATTGCGATATTTCGAAAAACTTCATCACGTGATCCCCGCGTCAACAAGTCCTTTCCCAGTGCGAGTCGATGATAATTACTGGCGATCAGACCAACTAGCATTAACGGTTCCGCGCCGTCGTCTAACAGTCGATGCAAGACTTCAAGCGCACGTTTACGATTGCGGGCCAGAATATGATCTGCGAGTTCGAAGTTGGAGAGTTCACGCGATCGGCCGATCAAGTCGTCCACCATTTCGAGCGAAATGCGTTTTGTCTGAGCTGCTGCCGCGGCTAACTTTTCGAGTTCCATCAAAAGAGTCTGAATATTTGTTCCGACGAGTCTCACGAGTTCGCTCAACGCTGGTTCATCGATGCTAACTTTGAGTTGCTTCAGATGTGACTTGGCCCAATTTTTAGCCTCCGCATCTTTAACAGGGG